>DATHSR010000493.1:0-2274 GCA_035464035.1 Desulfotignum sp.
CCCCCCGGCCGCAATGCAAACCGCCAGGGTATAGGGGTGCATGATCCCGTGCCGGTATATTACCAGAACCGCGGCCAGTGCCAGGGCGGCCGCCGCAACAAGATTGCCGTACTTTGCCTGCATGGGGCGACGGAACAGCCAGATACCCAGGAGCATCAGGCCGATGATGAAAAAATCGAAAAACAGCGGAACCGGTATCATTATTCCTGCTCCTCCCCCTGTTTTTTCCTGAACATGCGCAGCATCCGGTCGGTGATGGCAAACCCGCCCACCAGATTGAACGCGGCCATGACACAGGCCACCCCGCCCAGAACCCTTTCCGCCGGTGTCGAGGAAATGGAAAACAATATGAACGCCCCCAGTATGGTCACAGCGGAGATGGCGTTGGTCATGGACATCAGCGGGGTGTGCAGCAGGGTGGGAATCCGGGTGATCAGAACATACCCCACGCCAAAAGAAAACACAAACACCCCGATCATCAAAAACAGATTGATCATGGCTTGGCTCCGGTTCAGGTTAGTCGGACAGGCCCATGGCCTTGCGGGTGCCGGTATGCAGCAGCGCACCCCTGTAGGTCACCAGAGACTCTTTGACAATCTCATCGCTCATGTCAAACTCAGGGGTTTTGGTTTTGAACAGGTTTTCCACAAAATAATACAGGTTGTTGGCATACAGCCAGGAGGCATGCACCGGCAGGGACCCCGGGATGTTTTTGATGCCGCACACGTAAACCCCGTTGTGCCGGATCTCTTTTCCCGGGTCCGTGACTTCACAGTTGCCCCCCTGGTCGATGGAAACATCGATGATCACCGAACCGGGCTTCATGCTTTCCACCATCTGTCTGGTCACCAGGATCTGGGCGGTCTCGCCGGGCACCAGGGCACTGAGTACGATGATGTCCGCATCCGCAACCAGGGGGGCCAGGGCCTGATGCTCTTTGGCCAGCCAGTCTTCGGGCAACGATCTGGCATACCCGCCTTTGCCGATGGCCAGTTCCGGGGGGGCATCAAACCCCACCACCTTGACCCCCAGGCTTTCGGCCTCCTTTCTGGCATCCGGACGGATATCCACGGCCCTGACCACCCCGCCCAGACGCTTGCCCGTGGCAATGGCCTGGAGCCCCACCACGCCGGTGCCCACCACCAGGATGTTGGCCGGCTTGATCATGCCGATGGCGGTGCCGATCATGGGAATGAACTTCGGGAACTGGGCCGCCGCCAGGATGATGGCTTTATAGCCGGTGATGGCGCTCATGGATGTCAACGGATCCATGCGCTGGGCCCGGGTAATTCTGGGAATCCCGTCCATGGTAAAGGCGGTGATCTGTTTTTTCTGCAGCTGTTTCACAGTGTCGTGGTTTGACGGGGCCGCCGGATGGAGAAAGGTGATCAGGATGGTGTTTTCCTTGATCATGTCGATCTCATGGCACGTGAACCGGTCATTGAACAGCGGTTCTTTCACCTTTAAAATGATATCGGCCCGGTCGTACACGGTGGCTGCATCACCGGCAACCTCGGCGCCGGCTGACCGGTAATGATCGTCATCCACAAACACCCCGGCCCCAGCCCCTGTCTCCACCATCACCGCAAATCCCAGCTTTACAAACTTTTCTACGGTTTCCGGCAACGCCGCCACCCGGTTTTCCTTGTGCATGATCTCTTTAGGTATTCCGATTAACATGATACGCTCCTTTACCTGAATGGTTGACTGCGACAAACGGTTACAGCGATGTTGCCTGTGCCTCGAGAACAGCGGACACACGGCCTGATGGCATCATGAAATATGGGCGGCCGGGGAGCTCCCGCCAGCTGGTTGAGATCCTGCTGCGCCGCCAGAAAAAAGCCTGCTTCCGTGACATGGCCGAACAGGTCACGGAAGCAGGGTCAACGGTTATTTGTCCTGTTTATCATCTGCTGCGGATTTTCCCACTTCCGCCATCATTTTGAGCATCTCATACCGGTCTGTGATCTCCTGCTCGATCTTGCTGCGCAGCCGTTTGGATTCTTCAGGAAAACTTTTTTCCAGGGCCGCAAACCGCACCTCTCCGCCCAGAAATTCCTGAAGGGTGCCGTCCGGCGCCTTGGAGTCCAGGATAAAGGGATTCTTGCCTTCCTTGATCAGTTCCGGATTGAACCGGTACAGGGGCCAGTAACCGGATTCCACCGCCAGTTTGCCCTCTTCCTGGGATTTTCCCATTCCCTTTCTGATTCCCTGGTTGATACAGGGAGCATAGCAGATGACCAGGGAGGGACCGGGGTAATTTTCCGCTTCCAG
>DATHSR010000494.1:0-2828 GCA_035464035.1 Desulfotignum sp.
ATCCCTGTTATGGTCATTTCTGCCTATGATGAACTGCCTGATCGTGTCAGAGCGGTTGAAGCAGGGGCTGAAGACTTTATATCCAAGCCGGTCGAACAGGTTATTTTAAAAGCCAAGGTAAAGTCATTGCTTAAAATCAAAGAATATAATGACAATATTCAGTATTATCAGAAAAGGCTGGAAAAAGATGTTGAAAAGAAAACAGCCAGCCTGAAGCAGGCGCTCGATGATTTGCAGTCTGCGTCCGAAAAATTGCGATTGTATTCCATGGACACCATACTGAGGCTTTCCCAGGCGGCTGAATATAAAGACCCGGAAACAGGTGAACATATCCAGCGCATTGGATTTTATATCGAGGCAATTGGAAAGGCAATGTCACTCAGTGATCAGGACATTGAAACCTACAAATATGCATCCCCCATGCACGATGTGGGTAAAATAGGCATCCCTGACCATATCCTGATGAAACCCGGACCACTCAATGATTCAGAGTGGGAAATCATGAAGCAGCATACCATCATTGGTGGAAAAATTTTGAGCGGTTCTGATTCAAGTATTCTCAAAACCGCTGAGGCCATTGCCTTGACCCATCATGAAAAATGGAATGGCTGCGGATATCCTTTTAAACTCAAAGGTCTAAATATTCCAATGGCCGGAAGGATTGCCGCCATTGCTGATGTGTTTGATGCCCTTACTTCTGAACGTCCATATAAAAAAGCATTTTCGTTGGAAAAAGCGTTTGACATCATGGCGGAAGAGCGGGAAAAAAGTTTTGATCCTGAACTGCTGGATGCTTTTTTTTCAATAAAAAAAGAAATTTCTGAAATTCGAAATACACATAGTTTTGATCATAAAATAAAATTGGATTTTTTTCTCACTGATCCTTTACAGACCGCTGTGTAAACGGCTAAGAGGAATTGAGCCATTTGTCTTGAATCCCCTTATTTTTGTAAAGAGGTCAACGACTCAAAACAATGACAGACAGCGCAGCCAGGGGTCTGTCAGTCCAGCTTTCTCTCGGCCGCTTCGGCATTGCATTCCTCCGGATTTTCAAAGCAACGTTCCACCTCGCTCCGCAGTACCGACCGGGTATCTGCATATCTGACCACCAGCCAGTATCCGATGCTGGCGGCAAAAACCAGGGCTGCGGTGGCATAAATATAGTCCGGCGTGACCACGTGAAAATCCAGGATGATGACCTTCCGGGCGATGGCCATCAGGGCCGTGGCCATGACGATTTTGACGTGAATCACATCATCCCTCAGATAGATGGTGATGTTGATGAATATCTCTATGGCGATCAGCACCGCCATGAATGCGCCGAAGGTGGCCAGGATATCACTGATGCTCATGAGCATCACCGGCGGCTTGCGCAGTTTTTCATAGATTTCCCAGGCCACGTCCACCACCCCCCACAGAATCACCAGGGTCATCAGGACCGCCAGGGCGCGGACACTGAATCGGATTACAATCCGCAGCTTCTGAATCAACGGTTCATTGGGATTAAACATATCATCCATGGGCGGACCTCTCTCATCCAAAGTAAACAGCTGAAACACTGAATCAGCAGTTGATTACAACCCCTTTTTCTCCAGCCAACGGAAAAGCAGCAGCGCACCGGCGACAAACACCGGGATGATGACCCAGTGGCTGACGCCCAGCACCTGGGGCAGGGTGATGCGTCCCAGGTCTCCCCAGGTGTAGATGGTTTTTTGCAGCGCGGGATAGGCTTCCGCAAAAAGGGCGGCCCCCGCAATCATTCCCAGGATGCCCCAGACGGCATCCCAGCGGCCTTCACCCAGGGCACCCATGGAGGTGCCGGGACAATATCCCAGAAGGCCCCAGCCCAGACCGAAAATCAGTGCCCCGATGATCACGGGCCCCAGGATGGTGGCTTTGATGGACAGGGTGACCAGCCCCAGATCCTTGAGCAGGTAAATCCCCACCATGCCCACCAGGACACTGGAAAGCATGAACTTGACAATGGTCATGTCCTTGAGGCGCAGGGCCCCCAGCTGCTTGTCATAGCGCAGCACCCGCCCTTTCTGGAGCAGAAAACCGAACAGCAGGCCGGTGACCAGGCCGTATATCAGCATTTTCATGAGGTACCTCCCTTCCGGTAAACCAGGTGCGCGACGATGATGCCGCCGATAAAGAAAAACACCAGTGCAATAAACCCGCTGACCGCCAGTTGAAGCGAACCGCTCAACCCGTGACCGCTGGGTCACCCGTCGGCCAGGCGGGCGCCGAACATGGCCACGGCCCCGCCGATAAACGCATACACCGCCCGTCTGCCGACGCTCCTTGCGCCGAACCGTTCGGCCCACATGTCCGGTACCGCCTGCAGTTTGAAAGATCCCGAGGTGACTGCGGAGATAAAGGCACCCAAAACGATGCCGATCATGAACATCCTCTGCCAGTCGATTTTTGGAACCACCTTGATGAAGTAGTCCATCCGGGCGACCCGTTCCGGTCCGAAAACCTGTTCAATCAATCCGGCGGTGACCACAAACGAGGTGGATGCCCCGAAATATTTTCCGGCGATCCACACCGATAAAATGCCGACCACGCCGCTGAGCGCCCCTGCCAGGTAAGGGCTCCAGGCGCTGCTGTCTTTCTGTCGCATGGGTTCTCCTCCTTTATCTTACCGTGAAAATTGAATCGTGACGGCTGTGACAATTCCCCAGATCCAGTTGAAGAAAAACACCAGCAGCGGTGTCCACAGGCCCAGACCCATGCCGGCCATGCCGTGGCCGGTCACATGGGGAAACAGGTAAAACAGCTGGACAACTGTGGGGAAATGGCTCAGCAGGCCGCCTTTGAACAGG
>DATHSR010000495.1:0-2500 GCA_035464035.1 Desulfotignum sp.
GACAGGCATGGATGCTGATGGCATCATCTTCCGGGACCACCGCCACCGGCGGGTGCTCCCCGTCCGGATGCCGGAAAACCAGGTTCAGGATGTCCGACTGGAGGCGGCACAGCATGGAAACCGGACCCGGGCCGGCTGCCGGATCCTGGAACAGGTCGCCAAAGGGCTCTATATACTCCCCTGCTTCCAGAAGCCCGTGGAACTGCTGCCCGGAACGGCCTAAAGATGCCAGCAAAGGATTTAAGGTTTCCCAGTGGAGATCGGAAGGCTTTCTGCCTGACCGGTCTGAGGTCTCCAGAACCAGCCGGTTCATCTGCCTGGGAGAGGCGATATCAAAGAAAAACTGGTTGGACGGGGTCAGCAGAAATACAAACACGTCTGTGTCCAGCGCGGAAAAAAAGGCCATAAAAGACGGGGGAACGGCTGACAGCCCGAACAGGCTGATCCGGGAAGGCAGATCTGGAATCTGTTTTGCCGCCGCCGCCCGGACCAGGGCAGCCATCCGGCCGGGCATCGGCGGAACCTGTCCTGCTGCGGCAATCTGCCGCCAAAGACACGACTGCCAAGCTTCCTCCGGGTTTCCCGGATACACCGGCCCAGCCCCCTGCTCCCAGCCCAGAAGCATGTCTGGACGGTATACCTGGTAATCATCCAGGATGGCTGCCAGCATCTGTGACAGCTGCACCTGTTTTTTCCCGGTGTCATCCGCCTGGAAATAAGGGTCCAGCAGCGCCAGGGGACCGGACCGGGTCCCGGGGTCCAGCTGTGCCATCACCGACCACACCAGCGTCTCCTTATCCAGGTGAACGGTGTCCAAAGACCGGTCCGGCAGAACCGGAACCGGTGCAATCCCCTGCAGGTCCGGCTGAACGCCTCCCGGGCCGGGAAGCCGGTCCAGAAAATACTGGATCAGGTCCCTGGGAAACAGGAAGGTCATATGGGCGCTGATGCCATGAATCCGTGCCAGTTCGACGGAAATCCACTGTTTCATTCCCCGGGACTGGATACAGATCCATTCCGGTGCCATGGGATCCTCGGGCACCTGGGCCGTCACGCTGGCCAGGGCCTGCATGAGCATTTCCATCCGGTTGCTTTTAACCAGGTTGAGCAACACTGATTCCTTTACCGCAATTGGTTTTTTTGCACAAGAGCCACCATACCAGACCCGGGTTCTGCAATCAATTCGAAATCATCCCATATTTGCCTTGGTTTTTTTATCCAGTATGGTATCTTGATTTTCAAGACAACCCTGCAAGGAGATCCAAACATATGCGACCGCTGATCACCGTCCTCTTGCCGCTGATTCTGTTCATCCCCCTTTTCACCCTGCCGGCCGGGGCCCAGATCGACCTGGAGGTTCTCACGGAAAAAAGATCGCTCCAGGCATTTATCTACCACAGTGCCGACCTGACCCTCATCCGGGAGACCCGGACCCTTCATTTTACTGACGGCAGCAACCTGGTCCGGTTTTCCTGGGCCGGCACCCGTATCGATCCCACCTCCCTGGCCCTGGAGATCAAAGACCCTGCCCTGCCGGTGAAAATCGCCCAGATGCGGTTTCCTGCCGGCACAAAGAACCAGGTTGTGTGGCAGGTTCAGGCAGACGATGCCTGCCGGGCAGACGTGGAGATCACCTATTTCACCACCGGCATTTTCTGGCAGCCCCATTACACCGCATTTGTGTCACAGGACCGGTCCCGGATGCACCTCACCGGTCATGTCCGGGTGGAAAACCGGTCCGGCCTGGATTACCCTGATGTCAAAGTCAGTCTGGTGGTGGGAAAAATCCGGCTGCTGGACCGGATCGCGGAACTGGCTGACCGGCCGTTCCCTTACGGCCGGCCGGACACGCAGCTGCCCGAAACCGGGCGACAGGAACTGTTTGCCCGGGGGAAAGCCGTGCTGGAATCCGCACCGGTCATGGAGATGGCGCAATCCATGGATACCGCCGCTCCCAGGCAGATCGAAAAAACCAGAACATCGGAATATTTTGTATATGCAATTGACGGCACGGAAACACTGGCGGACAACTGGGCCAGACAGCTGACCTTTGTTGATGCACCGGATGTGCCGGTGAATACCATCCATGTGTTCGACCCTGAGCGTTTCGGCGACACCGTAATCCAGATGATATCTTTTGCCAATGACACCGCTTCCGGCCTCGGATCGGTGCCCCTCCCCGGCGGCGGGTTCACGGTGTTTCAGAAGGCAGATACCGCCGGCGGCCTGCTCTTTGCCGGGACCGATACCAGTGATTACATTCCGCAAGGAAATGAAAACCGCCTCAACCTGGGTTCTGATCCCCGGATCACCGTCATTCCCCGGGTCATGGCTTTTGAGAAAAAAAATCTGACCTTTGACAAACAGAAAAATCTGTCCGGATTCGACGACATAAGACAGATGGCAATTGAACTGGCCAATTTCTCAGACCAGCCGGCCCGCAATGAAATATTTGGTTCCGCGCCTGACCCGGATTTCACCATCACCCGCATCTCCGGTC
>DATHSR010000496.1:0-7246 GCA_035464035.1 Desulfotignum sp.
CCTTTGCCCACATCCTGTACAAGGGCCTGTTGTTCATGGGGGTCGGGTCGGTGCTTTACATGACCGGTAAAACCCGGTTCACCGACCTCGGAGGGCTTTACAGCCGAATGCCGAAGGCTTTTGTGTTCACTCTGATCGGGGGGCTGTCCATTTCCGCATTTCCCTTGTTTTCCGGGTTCGTGAGCAAGTCCATGATCGTGGCGGCCGGGTTTGACGACCATCTTTACTGGGCCGCATTTTTTTTGACCCTGGCCTCGGCCGGCACCTTTCTGCACACCGGCCTCAAGGTCCCCTATTTCATCTGGTTCGGGAAAAACAACTGCACAAAGGACACCTGGGAGAAGGCCGAAGATCCGCCTGTGCACATGCAGCTGGCCATGGGAATCGCTGCATTCTTATGCATCTTTATCGGGGTGTACACCCCCTATCTGTATGACATGCTGCCCTATGCCGTTGCCTATGCCCCCTATACCGCGTATCATGTGACAGAGGCGATGCAGATTCTGCTGTTCACGGCCCTGGGATTTTTTATTTTCCTGAAGAAACTGACACCGGAACCGGTCATCAGCCTGGATTTGGACTGGTTCTACCGGATGGGCGGGCGGGTATTCAAGCTGGGGTCCCAGAAAGGCATGGACTATCTGAGCACCCGGACCCAGCAGTATCTGGGAGAAGCGCTTCCCCGACGCCTCAACACATTTTCTCAGTCCGCCCCGGCCCGGTTGAGCCTTTTGCTGATCCGGCCACTGTGGTATCTGACCGGGGTGACGGTCAAGGGGCCGGACGGGGTGGAAAAGCGGTTTACAGACACCTTCAGCCGGTCTTTGTTCACCATCGGCTCCATGGCGGTCTTCACCATTATCATGCTCATGGTGCTGCTTTTCTTTGTCACCTGAAACCGCAGACCAGCCTGTCTGTAACCCCTGCTGCGTTTTTTGAAAAACCAGATCAGTGGTCTACCATCTCATACCCTTCGGACCGGTATCCCTTGATCTTTCGCACGTGAAAGGACAGGATCCGGCTCTGGTAATTTTCCACATACTGTTTTAATTTATGTTTGGCCCTGCGAAATTTTGAACTCTGCAGTGCCGGGATCAGTGCGGCGACGTCGGTGACCCTTCCTTCGCATACCGTGTGCGGTTCATCCCCGATCAGTACATCCCATTCGCCGGCCAGATGGACGCCCATATCTTCGAGCAGCGGATAGAATTCATGGGTGACAAACTCTTCATACTGGGTGTAGTTTGCTTTCGTCAGGGTGATGACATCCCACATCTGGTTGAACTTGATGGTGTCTTTGGCAATGCTCATGGAGTAGCTGCCCCGTTTTTTAATGGGGACCATAATCTTGGTTTTGTAGTTTTTCACCAGGTTGAGCAGTTCTGATTTGAGCCGCCGGTATTCCGTGGTTTTAAACGCGGCTTCCAGCTGATCCAGATCACTGCTGACCGTCTCCATGATCACTTCGCTGTAGGATCCCACCAGTACGGACCAGCCGGCCACTGCATGCAATCCGAGCCGGTTGACGCCGGGAATGTATTTGTTGATGATGAATTTGGCATATTCATCACCGGTGGATGGGATGATCGTCCAGTAGTGCATCAATTTTACGGCCATGACTGCCCCCCTGTCTGGTTTTTCAGTTAAAGATAGCGTCGGTTTTTGCTGTCAATCTGGTTCCCGGATCTGATTAACAGGTAAAATACGCCACCGCATTTGTCAACCAAAATATCAAAATTGCGGTTTGCGTCCTGCTGCTGAAAAAATAATGATGCCAACTGGAGATCATCTCCGGTATAGAGGCGGGGACAGCACTGCGAAAGAAAGTGGTGCCGGAGGCGAGACTTGAACTCGCACACCCTTGCGGGCGGAGGATTTTGAGTCCTCTGCGTCTACCAATTCCACCACTCCGGCATAAAAATATTCTTTTAATGAAAAATGGTGATGTTGTCAATATTTTTTGGGCCGCGGTTTACTTTTTACCTCCCGGGCGTGAATTTCCAAGAACCTGCCGGATGGCGTCCACGGGCACTGCGCCCTGTCGCAGAATACGGGGAGTGTCCCGGGTGATGTCCAGGATGGTGGAACCGGGACCGCCTTTCAGCGGGCCGGCATCCAGTACCATGTCCACGGCATGGATCAGGTGCCGGGGCAGGTCTTTGATATGGCTGCAGCCGGGGGATCCGGAAATATTGGCACTGGTGCCGGTGATGGGCCGGCCGGCCGCTTTGACCAGGGCCCGGGCCACCGGGTGGGCGGGTATCCGGACGCCGATTTTTCCGGTGCCGGCGGTGAGAAGGTCACAAACACCGGGTGCTGCTTCAAAAATCAGGGTCAGGCTGCCGGGCCAGAAGGTTTTCATGAGAACCTGGGCAGATTCCGGAATCTTTGCTGTGATCTGCGCCAGATCGTTGTAATGGTGGATCAGAACCAGCAGGGGATTGTTTTCAGGCCGGTGCTTGATGTGAAAAATTTTTTTGATGGCCCGCGAATCCAGGGCATCGGCTGCCAGGCCATACAGACACTGGGTGGGGAAGATCACCACACCGCGGGTTTTGATGAGGTCTGCAGCCCGTTGGATTGCCGTTGGTGACGGGTGATCCGGATGGACCCGGATCACCCGCTGATTTTCCGAAAATACTGTCTCAGGCAAAGGATGCAGCCTTTTTCTGTACCTTTTCAGCCATGTCTTTTTTGAATGCCGTCAGTTTGTCTGCCACGGCCGGATCGGACAGGCCGATGATCTGGGCTGCGAAAATGCCGGCATTGTGGGCCCCGGATTTTCCGATGGCCATGGTGGAAACCGGGATGCCCGGCGGCATCTGTACGGTGGCCAGCAGGGAATCCAGCCCCTGAAGCGCAGAAGAATCAATGGGCACCCCCAGCACCGGCAGCGTGGTATGGGCTGCGATCACTCCGGCCAGATGCGCTGCATGACCGGCGCCGCAGATCAGAACCTGGATGCCGTCCGCTTTTGCAGTTGATGCCAGCCGGGCGGCCTGATCCGGGGTCCGGTGGGCCGATGCCACGGTGACGTAATAGGGAATATCGAACTGCTTGAGAATGGCGAGCGCTTTTTCCATGACCGGAAAGTCGGAATCAGACCCCATGATCACCCCGACTTTAGGCGGGATGGACAGGCGCTTGACCGCCTTGGCCCCGATGTCCCTGCGATAGAAATGATCGGTGAAAGAGATTTTGGCACACGCTTCGTAAGCCCTATCAATGGCCTGCTGCACCGTATCCCCCAGACTGGTGACCCCCAGGACCCGGCCCCCGGCACTGATCACCTGGTTACCGTCCATGGTGGTACCCGCATGGAACACCATGGTGTCTTTGACCTTGCCGGCCGCATCCAGCCCGGTGATGGCGTGGCCTTTTTCATAAGGTCCGGGATATCCGCCCGCCGACACCACCACACACACGGCGGCCCTGGGATCGATTTTTATGGAATGCCGGTGAAGGGTCCCGTTGCAGCAGGCTTCCATCAGCGGCACCAGATCGTTTTTCAGCCGCATGAGAATGGGCTGGGTTTCCGGATCTCCCAGGCGGGTGTTGAATTCCAGCACCTTGATTTTGTCCTGGTTCACCATGAGTCCGGCATAGAGAACCCCCTTGAACGGGGTGCCTTCTTTGGTCATGCCCTGGACCGCCGGGATCATCACTTCCTTCATGGCTTTGGTGCGCAGCATGTGATCCAGAACCGGGGCCGGGGAATAGGCCCCCATGCCGCCGGTGTTAAGGCCTTCATCATTGTCCAGGGCCCGCTTGTGGTCCTGGGATTCCGGCAGGGCCAGCACGGTGTTGCCGTCGGTAAAGGCGATGAACGAGGCTTCTTCTCCCTGCAGGCATTCTTCCACCACCACCGTGGTGCCGGCATCTCCGAACCGATTTTCCGTGATCATTTCGTCAATGGCCTGGTCTGCTTCCTTCAGGGTGGCACAGATGATCACCCCTTTGCCGGCAGCCAGTCCGTCGGCTTTGACCACGCAGGGAGCCCCTAGAAACCGTGCATAGGCCTTGGCTTTGGCAGGGTCGGTAAACGCTTTGCCTGCAGCGCAGGGAATATTGTATTTTTCCATGTGGTTTTTGGAAAACACCTTGCTGCCTTCCAGCCGGGCCGCAGCCTTGCTCGGGCCGAACACGGCCAGGCCTCTTGCCTCGAACACATCGGCGATCCCTTTGACCAGGGGGCCTTCCGGACCCACCACGGTCAGATCGATATTCCGGTCTGAGGCAAAGTCTGCCAGGGCATGAATATCTTCGGCATCAATGGGGACCGGTTCGGCCAAATGCCGGGTGCCGGCATTGCCGGGGGCGCAGTAGATTTTTTCAACCATGGGGCTCTGGCTGATTTTCCAGACCAGGGTATGCTCGCGGCCGCCGCCGCCGACAACAAGTATTTTCATTGAGCTCTCCTTTTATTTTTGTTGTTGTGTTCTTCTATGGCCAGTTGAATCAATTTGTCCAGCAGCTGGGAAAAGGAATATCCGGCTGCGGCCGCAGACTGGGGGTACAGGCTGGTGGCGGTCATGCCGGGGATAGTGTTGGTTTCCAGAACAAAGAGGTCCTCCCCGGCCAGGATCATGTCGGTACGGGAATACCCTTTGAGGAAAAGCGACAGATGGGCGGCGATGGCCAGATCCTGGACCCGGCGGGTGATATGTCCGGCAATGCGGGCCGGGCAGATCTCTTCGGTTTCACCGGCCACGTATTTGGCAGTGAAATCAAAGTATTCATGCCCCTGGCCGGGAATGATCTCGATGACCGGCAGGGCCAGAATGTCATCGTTGCCCAGCACCCCGCAGGTCAGTTCCAGACCCTTGATATAGGCTTCCACGATAATGGTGTCATCATGGGAAAAACCCTCCTGGACGGCCCGGTCCAGGTCGGTTTCTTTCCTGACAATGGTCATCCCCACGCTGGATCCGGCACAGGCTGGTTTTACCACCAGGGGCAGGCCCAGTTCCTGGGTCAGGGCGGGAATGTCGATTCTCTGCCCGGCGGTGAAATACCGGAACGCCGGCGTCGGGATATCCGCCTGCTGATACAGGCGTTTGGAAAGCAGTTTGTTCATGGCTGCGGCAGATCCCAGAACGCCGGCTCCCTGGTAGGGGATATCCAGCAGATCCAGCAGTCCCTGGACGGTGCCGTCTTCTCCGTAAGGGCCGTGGAGAATGATCAGGGCGGCATCGATGCCCGGGGCATCCATGACCAGCCGGGTCAGATCGGTTTTGGGATCATAGCGCACGATATCATATCGGTCTTTGTTCAGGGCGTCAAACACCTGGTTCCCGCTGTTTAATGAAACAGAGCGCTCCGAAGAAATGCCGCCGGCCAGAAGGGCGAGTCTGATTTTTTTCATAAGATTCCCTTATCCCTTTATGATGGTTTGCTTTGCCTTTTCAAACGCTTGTTTTGAAATCAGGTTTTTCTCGTACAATGCCGTCAACTGATTAATTTCCCGTTCCGCTCTGTCCGCTTCGGTTTCAATCAGCCGGGTTTCGGCAGAAAGCCGGTCCGGCCCGGAATATTCCAGTAACCGGCCGGTGTTCTCTTTTGCCTGGATCTTGAACGCGGCCAGTCCCCCCATAAAACTGATCTCCACATCCCGGTCACGCAGGGATTCAGAGGAGAGTACATCCTGGATACGGGATGAATTTTTGCGCATCTGCCGGAAGACAATCCACCCCAAAAGGATCACAACCAGTCCGGCTCCGGCCATGATCCAGGGCAGGTACTGGAAAAATCCTTTGATCAGGATCACGAAAATGGCAATCCCCGCCAGAAGAACCACATGGAAAAGCAGAATTAAATAAGCGATGGACAGGTTTTTGAACAAGCCTTCTTTGTCAGTCTTTTTGAGCGTCATGATATTTTGTTGATGATCTTTTCCTGGTACTGATCCGTGATAAGCGGGGATATGCCGCCCCGCAGCAGATCCAGTTTGGTTAACAGATAATTGAGTTTCCGGCGAACCTCCCGGTGATGGGCGGAGCCGGTTTCCGTTGACTGGAGCAGCAGTTCGGTCTGGCTGATTTGTTTTTTGAGTTCAAGTTCAGGCGGCAGAAATCCGGCATTCTTTAAAATTTTATGGGCCAGCCGGCAGTCGCCGGCAGCGACGGGGAGATCTTCCAGGACAAAGGGTTTTCCTTTGCCCGCAAGGTTGTCAAACGACCCGTTTTCATGGGCTGTTTTGATTCTTTCTTCCACAATTTTTTCAAACCCGGGAATCATCTTCAGTCTGACCCTCTGTTAGATGGTTTTTATTTTTCGTTCAGGAAAATCCAAGGGATGCCGTCTGGTTAAGGTCTATAATTCTATTAAACCAGTCCGGGTTTTGCAAGCTATTTTCTTGACAGGGTATAGACAATACTGTATCAAATACCATTTCATAATTAATCAAAGATGTTGATAAACAATGATTCACAAAAAGACCATAGCCAAGATCAGAAATATCGGTATCATGGCCCATATCGATGCAGGCAAGACCACCGTGACCGAACGGATTCTATACTACACCGGCAAGTCCCACAAACTGGGGGAGGTCCATGACGGGGAAGCGGTCATGGACTGGATGGAAGATGAGCAGGAGCGCGGGATCACCATCACATCGGCGGTGACCACCTGCCAGTGGCAGCAGTCCACCATCCAGATTATTGATACACCGGGCCATGTGGATTTTACGGTGGAAGTGGAGCGGGCCCTGCGGGTGCTGGACGGTGCCATCGGCGTTTTCTGCGCCGTGGGCGGCGTGGAGCCCCAGTCCGAGACGGTCTGGCGCCAGGCGGACCGTTACCGGGTGCCCAGAATGGCGTTTATCAACAAGATGGACCGCACGGGTGCGGATTTTTTCGGGGCTGTGGCATCCATCAGGGAAAAGCTGGGGGCCAATCCGGTCATGATCCAGGTTCCCATGGGCTCGGAAGACCGGTTTGACGGGATCATCGATCTGATCGACATGAAACAGATCCGCTGGGATGATGAAAGCCTGGGCGCCAAATACGTGGTGGAAGATATCCCGGCACAATTTGCAGATCTGGCCGCGGAATACCGGGACAAGCTTCTGGAAGCCGTATCTGAAGTGGATGACGCCATCATGGAAAAATATCTGGGTGAGGAAGAGATCGCCAGAACCGAACTGATGGGTGCCGTCAGAAAGGCCACCATCACCCGTAAAATAGTGCCGGTATTGTGCGGCAGTGCTTTGAAGAACAAAGGCATTCAACCGCTGCTCAATGCGATC
>DATHSR010000497.1:0-5698 GCA_035464035.1 Desulfotignum sp.
AAGCTTGGTGGCGGCAGGCACTTTCAGTTTCTTGAGCCGGCGCATTTCAAACGCTTTGCCGAAACTGCCGGTATCAGTTATAAAGCGGTGGAAACCACCGTTCTGGATATGGCCGGCAGGATTTCCGGTGCCGCGGAAGAAACCACCGGCCTGTTTTATGACCGCTACGGCAAAAGCCCGGTAATAGAAGAAATCAACCGAATCATAAAAAATGCATCCCGGGAAAAACTGGCTGCTTTTTCATCGCATTGTTAATAACGGCCCGGCATCAAGGCCGCCTGACCCGGTGCAGCAGATCGATGCCATGATCAGCGGCGGGATATAGGAGAAACACTTTCACCTTGACAGCGTCCGGGTCAGAGAATATGTATACATGAAACCGGAGGGGTCCATCCGGACACCATCCACCAATGTGATTTTGAAAAAAGGAACTCTTTGATAATGAAAGTGCTTGTCTTAGGCGGATGCGGCATTCAGGGGCGCACCGCATTGTACGACCTGGCCGCAGACAGCCAGGTCAGTCAAATCATCTGTGCAGATGCCCGGTTTGAACCGCTGTCGAAAATTCAGCCCTTCACCGACATGGGAAAAATCAAAACCATTGCCATTGACGCGAAAAATCCCGCAGACCTGCTTTCTGTCATCACCGGCGTGGACGTGGCCATCGACCTGCTGCCCAAGGAGTTTGCCGACCCGGTGAACGAGGCGGCCCTGGCGGCAAAGGTGCCGGTGGTGAACACCAACTACATGTACGACCCCGGCGACATGGATGACCGGGCCAAAGCCGCGGGCATCGCCATTATGCCCGAATGCGGCCTGGACCCGGGCATCGACCTGGTTCTCTACGGCAGCGCACTGCGGCGGTTCGACACCCTGACCGCCATCAAATCCTACTGCGGCGGGTTCCCCGAGCAAAAGGCCTGCACCAACCCGCTCAACTACAAGACATCCTGGATCTGGCGGGGGGTTTTGAGCTCCACCAAAAGGGACTCCACCTTTATCGTTGACGGCCGCCGGGTGAACATTCCCGGAGACCGCCAGCATGACGCCGCCAACATCCACCCGGTGCAATTCCCCGGCCTGGGAACCCTGGAAGCCATCCCCAACGGCAATGCCGCGTTTTTCACCGACCGCATGGGCATCTCGGACACCATTGTGAACACCGGCCGGTATTCTTTGCGCTGGCCCGGGTGGGCCGCGTTCTGGCGGCCCCTCAAGGCCCTGGGATTTCTGGACGAAACCCCGGTGCCGGGCCTGGGGGACGGCACGGTGTCCCCCCTGGATTTCATGGACAGGTTCCTGGCCCCCCGCCTGGTCTACCAGGACGATGAAAAAGACCTGGTGGCCATGCTCAACATTTTTGAAGGCATGATGGACGGCAGAAACATGCGGCTCACGTCCACCCTGTTCATCGAACGGGACCTGGACACCGGCATCATGGCCATGAGCAAGGGCGTGGCCTATGCCGCGGTGATCGCAGCCAAAATGATCGCCACCAAACAGATCACCGGCACCGGGGTGCTCTCCCCCATGATCCACATACCGGAAACACTGTTTCTGGAAAACCTTGAAAAAAGGGGCATCACCGTCACTGAAACCCTGACGGCCATAGAAGACTGATGCCCTGCCTTTTTTTTGCAGACCGGTTCAGGCAGCGTGCGGCACTGTGCCGCTGATTTCATACCCCAACCGTAAGAAAAGGAGACACAAACATGCATCGGAAAAAATTGTTTTCACTGGTTCTGGCTCTGGCCGTAATGCTGTGCTTCGGCACGATCACCGTAGCCGGCACCCTGACCGACATTGTAAAGAGAGGCGAACTGCGGGTGGCGGTGCAGTCCGGTGCAGCCCCCTATGCGTTTGTGAACAAGCACGGGCAGCATGCCGGTTCCATGATCGATTTTGCCCAGGGCATGGCCGATGCCATGGGCGTCAAGATGGTGGTCCTGGATTTTGACTGGGACGGCCTGATTCCGGCCCTCCTGTCCGGCAAGGCCGACGTGCTGGCCGCAGACATGACCCCCACCCTGAAGCGGGCCCTGGCGGTCACCTTCACCGATCCCTGGATCGAGGTGCAGCCCTGCATCTTCACCCGCACCGACACCGACTTCCAGACCCTGGAGGATGTGAACAAGAAAGGGGTCACCGTGGGCGTGCTCCTGGGCTCCACCGGTGAAACCATTGCCAAGCAGTACCTTCCCAATGCCGAGATCAAGTCCTACAAGGGCGGCGGCCGCATGGTGGTCCAGGCCCTGATCGCAGGCCATGTGGATGCCGGGGTGAACGACGACCTGGCGGTCCTCACCGTGCTGCCCGATTTTCCGCCCAACTCGGTGCGCCTGCTGGACCAGCGCCTGGGACAGGGCAAAGACCCCCTGGCCTTTGCCGTGCGCCATGAATCAGTGAACCTGTGGCAGTGGATCAACCTGTATTTCAAAACCATCCGGGCCGACGGCACCTATGACAAGAACATCGCCTACTGGATGGAAGGCACTGACTGGAAAAAAGACCACTGATCAGCCAGTACACCCTGCCTGAACCCCCCTGAAAACCCTGTGTAACCAAAAACGGCCCGTGCCCGGATCCGGGCACGGGCCCAGCAGAAAGGGATGGTCCCATGCTGGCTGATTTTAATTTCAGAATCATCTTTGAATACCTGCCCCTGTTTCTGACCGGGCTCAGGGCCACGTTTTTCATTTCCGTGGTGTCCATCTTCCTGGCCCTGATCACCGGCACCATCGCCTGTGCCTGCCGGATTTCCCCCTTCAGGGTGCTCAAATATCCGGCCATCGCCTATATCGAGATCATCCGGTCCACCCCGCTGCTGGTGCAGATCTATTTTCTGTATTTCGGGCTGCCCACCCTGGGCATCCGGGTACCCGAGATCCAGACCGGCATCATCGCTTTGATGCTCAACTCCGGGGCCTACATCGCCGAGATCATCCGGGCCGGCATCACCTCGGTGGACGACGGCCAGATCGAGGCCGGGGTCTCCTCCGGGCTCAACTATTTTCAGCGCATGCGCTTCATCATCCTGCCCCAGGCCATCGGCGCCACCGTGCCGCCGCTTTTGGGCCAGTCCATCGTCCTGGTCAAGGATTCAGCCCTGCTGTCTTTGATCTCTGTGATGGAGCTGACCCGGGTCGGCCAGACCCTGACCTCGGAGCGGTTCATGCCAACCGAAGCGTTCTTTACCGTGGCCTTCTTTTACATGTGCATCTATTTCTGCCTCAAGGCCCTGGCGGACTGGTCCCAGAAACGGCTGATATTCAGGGAGGTGTACTGATCATGATGGCATATTACTTCTCCCGGCTGGTGGAAATCTACCCGTTTTTCCTGAAGGGATTATGGATGACCACCCAGATCGCGTTCATCAGCCTGTTGACCTGCACGGTTCTCGGGTTTGTCCTGGGCATTTTCCGGTCCGGAAAAAACCGGCTCATCCGGTGGATCATCGGCGTCTACGTCTCCTTTGTCCGGGGCACGCCCTTTGTGGTCCAGGTGTTTATCGTGTTCTTCATCCTGCCGGAATGGGGCATCCAGCTCAAGGCATTTCAGGCGGCCCTGCTGGCCATGGCCATCATGGGGTCGGCCTTTATCTGTGAAATCGTGGCCGGCGGCATCAGCGCCATTCCCCGGGGCCAGTGGGAGGCGGGCACCGCATCGGGCCTGTCTTTAGTGCAGCAGCTGCGCCTGATCATCGTCCCCCAGGCCATGAAGGTGATCCTGCCGCCCCTGGTGGGCCAGTACGTGCTGCTCATCAAGGACACATCCGTGGTGTCGGTCATCGGCGTGATGGAACTGACCCGGGTGGGATGGGTCACGGTGGTGCGGATCCCCGAAGGCCTCATGGTGTTTTCCCTGGTGGGGGCCCTGTATTTTGTGATCTCATACCCGCTGATCCTTTTGTCCAACTACCTGGAACACCGGATGGCGGGATAAACAGATACCCGGAACACCTACGGCATAACGGTATAAATCTGAACAACGCTTAAGGATACAAGATGATAGAATTCAGGCACGTCAACAAGTGGTTCGGCAAGCTCCATGTCCTCGACGACATCAACCTGGAGATTGAAAAAGGGGAAGTGCTGGTGATCTGCGGTCCCAGCGGGTCCGGCAAATCCACCCTGATCCGGTGCATCAACCGGCTGGAACCCATCCAGGACGGGGAAATCATCGTGGACGGCGTGCCCGTGCACGACAAGGCCACCAACCTGACCAAACTGCGGGCCGACATCGGGTTCGTGTTCCAGCAGTTTCATCTGTATCCCCACATGACCGCCCTCCAGAACGTGATGCTGGCCCCGGTGAACGTGCGGAAAATCCCTTCGGACAAGGCTGAGAAAATCGCCATGGAAAAACTGATCCAGGTGGGGCTCACCGACAAGGCCGGGGCCTATCCGGCCCAGCTGTCCGGCGGCCAGCAGCAGCGGGTGGCCATTGCCAGGGGCCTGGCCATGTCCCCCAAGATCATGCTGTTTGACGAACCCACCTCGGCCCTGGACCCGGAAATGATCGGCGAGGTGCTCGATGTCATGGTCAACCTGGTGTCCGAGGGCATGACCATGTGCGTGGTCACCCATGAAATGGGGTTTGCCAGAAAAGTGGCGGACCGGGTTCTGTTCATGGACATGGGCAAAATCGTGGAAACCGGCCGGCCCGATGAATTTTTCGACAATCCCCAGACCCTCCGGGCCGCCGACTTCATCAGCAAGATCCTGACCCACTGACCTGCACAGGCGTCAGTACAAAAAACCGAAGACCCATAAGGGAATTCTGGCACCCATGCCATGCTCGATGCCGTCAACCGCCAGATATGAATCCGGCAGATCCCTGATCTGCCAGAAAATGGTCCACCGGCACATAAAGGGCGGCTGCGTTCAGTATGTCATCGTTGACGAATGAATGGATATACTGAATCATTGCCGTGGGTTTTCCCACGCCCCGCTGCCCGGAAATCATGGAAAACCGGTTCTCAAGGCTGTGCTTTGTCAGAAAATACCGTTTGAAAGGACGGTCGAACGTGCGCAGGATGGTACGGTGGTGATGGACCAGTTCTTCAATCATCATCTCTCCGATATATTAGGATTTGAATCCTATTATATATATAACAAATAAGGATTTCAATCCTATTTATCCGACCATCGCCCTGATTGGCTCAATGAAATAAACGCCTGTCATACCGTTCCCGGGGCCGATTTTAACCGGATATCAGAGACCTGAGGGTGACCGATATGGAAAGCCTGATGACCAACCCCCGGCTGGGCGCCTCCTGGGAAGGATTTGCCATGGAGCAGATTATCCGTGTATTGCCGCTGCAGGATGTATATTTCTGGTCAACATACAGCGGCGCGGAACTGGACCTGTTTTTTTTTCATGACAGCAAAAGATACGGCATTGAAATCAAATTCAGTGAAACCCCAAAAATCACCAGATCCATGCACATTGCCATACAGAATCTTGATCTGGAACATCTGTGGGTCGTCTATTCCGGTCGTCATATCGTGCCGCTGGAAAAAAAGATCACGCTGGTGCCATTGTACAAAATTGAAAGGATGACTTCCACCGGTCAAGTCCCGGGAACCGGCATTCCCGGAAAAAACATATCCCTTGACTGAACCGGCCGGTCTGGATAAAATTCAAGCATGACAGACTATGACTAGAAGAACCACACCAGGGTTCTCAATCCTCTGAC
>DATHSR010000498.1:0-12868 GCA_035464035.1 Desulfotignum sp.
ATTCTGATTTTGGGATCTCTGGGCCACATGGTCTATCAGCGCAGGGAGCCCCCCAGCATGATCGCCTGGCTTCTGGCCATCATCCTGCTGCCCTACGTTGCCGTGCCCCTGTATTTCATCTTCAGAAGCAGAAAGCTCAAACGCCGGGAAAAAACGGTGCTCAGGCTGGCAAAAAGAGGGGAGATCCCGGATCATGCCGCCACCCGCATCGACATGGTCCTGCGCAACAACGGCATTGCCGGCGCCACCCTCGGGAACCGGTTCTATTTTTATACCGACGGGGTCAAGGCATACAACATTCTCATGGATCAGATCACATCGGCCCGGCATACCATTCTCATCTCCACCTATGTGCTGCAGTCCGACACCGTGGGCAAAAATATTTTGAACGCCCTGACCTTCAAAGCCTCCCAGGGGGTTCAGGTCAGACTGCTCATCGACTGCATCGGTTCTCTGCCCCTGTACATCTTCCAGTGTCCCCTGCGCGAACTGAAAAAAGCCGGGGGTCAGGTGGCGTTCTACATGCCCCTGCTGACCCGACCGTTCCAGAACTATATCAACCTGAGAAACCACCGGAAGGTTTTCATCTTTGACGACCACACGGTTCTGTCCGGCGGCATGAACATTTCAAGGGAATACATGGGGCCGTCCCCGTGTGAACGGCGGTGGGAAGACATTCTGTTTTTCCTCCAGGGACCGGCGGTATTCCACTACCGGGAAATTTTCACTGAAGACTGGAATCACAGTGCCTCCCAAAAACTGGCAATGCCCGATTTCATGCCCGTCCCCATCGGCGATGCCACCATCCAGGTGGTACCCTCGGGTCCGGACATCCAGAGCGATGCCCTGTATGAAGCCCTCCTGTTTGCCGTGTTTTCCGCACAGGAAAGAATCTGGATCGTGACCCCGTATTTTGTGCCGGACAAAAGCCTGATACAGGCCCTGGTCATTGCCGGTCACCGGGGTGTGGATGTCAAACTCATCACGCCGGCCAGCTCCAACCATCTGATCGCCGATCTGAGCCGGTCCGGATTCATGCGGGATCAGAGCGCCAAAGGGGTGGATGTCTGCCTCTACCAGAAAGGGATGATTCACGCCAAAGCCATCCTCTACGACCGCCGCGGCGTGATCATGGGGTCCGCCAACTTTGACCAGCGCAGCCTGTTTCTCAACTATGAAGTGGTGAGCTTTGCCTATTCCAGACCCATCATCGACCAGTGTGAAGCATGGATGACCGGTCTTCTGGCCGACTGTACCTGCCATCTGCCGCCGGCCGGGCGGTGGCGCCGGTTCAGCGAAAACCTCATGAGCGTATTTGCGCCGCTGCTGTGAGCGGCCGGGAACATGACACATGCTGAAACCGGACATCCCCTTACTGCGGTCCCCATTGATCCTGGAGAACAAGATCATTCCCTGTGATTTCGGCATCCTGTGCTGGAACGTGCACAAGGAAAACCTGAAGCCGGAGTTCGAAACCATGATCAAAAACTGGATCCGGCAGTTTGAAATGGACATTCTGGTTTTCCAGGAAGCGGTGTTTCCCGACAACCTGTTTTCAGTGGCCGGGCTGCCCTATGCAGCGGCAGCCAATATCAGAATCCGGCGATTCCACTTCGGGGTGCTCACGGCCGCCACCGCAGACATTCATACCAAAACCGATGTCATGTCCCTGGCCAGGGAAACCATGCTCACCACCCGGAAAAACATCCTCATGACCCGTTACTGGCTGGGCAGCGGCGACCTGCTGCTGGTGGTCAATGTCCATGCCATGAATTTCACCTCCCGGGCCTGGTATGAATGGGAATTTTCCCGGCTGCTCAAAACCCTGCAGCATCACACCGGCCCCCTGATTGTTGCCGGGGATTTCAACTGCTGGAACCGGGCCAGGCACCAGATTATCGAACAGATGGCACAGGCGCTGGGCCTTCAGGCGGCACGGCCTGAACGGCCCCATCTGGTCAAGCAGGTATTTGGATTTGAACTGGACCGTATCTATTTTCGGCAGTTGACACTGCTGCGGATGGATGCACTTGAAAACCGCCTGTTTTCAGACCACAATCCCCTGCTGGCCAGGTTTGCCTGTATCGCGCCTGCCTGAAATGCCAGATCGTCAGGACCGCGGTACTTGCCATCCGTGTGAATGCCATTATTTTTTATTGGAGTTGAATGACGACCCTTTTTTACGGAGAAAAAGAATGATCAATGTCAATGAAGCGTCCGCCAGGGCCATCGAACACCTGAAAAAACTCTACCCGGACGATGACCTGGGACACATCCTGTTCGAGGAGGCGGAACTGACCGATGACGACCGGTTCTGGGTCGTTGTTCTCAGCTTCAGAAACCCGGGGCCGGCCGGAGGGGTGGGCAAGTCCATGTTTGTGGGGGACCGGGGATACAAGGTGTTCAAGCTGCTGGCGGAAACCGGTGAGATCCGGTCGGTGAAAAACTATGCTGCCAAATAAGGCCCTTTTGCCGGATCAAACCGCCTGAAACGGCCAGAGAACCGGCAGCAGGAACATCAGTATCACCAGCACCACCAGGGTCAACGGCAGCCCCAGCTTGATATAGTCCACAAACCGGTAGCCCCCCGGACCCATGACCAGAATATTGGCCGGATGGGAAATGGGGGTCATGAAGCTGGCCGACGCTGCCATGGACATGGCCATCATCATGGGGTAGGGGGACACGCCCATGTCGGCCGACGCGCTCAGAACAATCGGCACCATGAGAACCACCAGGGCTGCCGTGGGAATGACGCAGGTGGCGGCAAAGGTCATGAGCAGCATGCCCAGCATCACGGCTTTGGGACCGTAAGGCCCCACCACGGTCACAATGTTCTGGGCGATAAAGGCGGCGGCCCCGGTCTGATCCAGTGCAATCCCCAAAGGCATCATGCCGGCGATGAGAAAAATGGCTTTCCACTCGATATACCGGTAAGCCTCCTCCATGGTCAGGCACCGGGTCAACACCATGAGGGCCGCCCCGCACACCGCGGCAATGCTGATGGGCAGCCATCCCATGATCACCGGAAAAAGTACGCCGGCCATGATCAGGACGCTGACCGGCAGTTTCCGGGTGGACACGTCATCCTGGGCCGATTCTGTGAGAACCAGAAAATCAGGTTCCCGGCCCAGCTGTTTGAGTTTTTGCCGGGGGCCGTGGGTCAGAATGGCATCCCCCAGGCGCAGGGGAAGGTCCCTGATCCCGCTGTAAACCGCTTTTCCTTCCCGCCACACCGCCAGAACCGTGAGCCCGTGCTTTTCCCTGAAATTGATCTGCCGCAGGGTTTTATTGACCAGGGTGGTGTGGGGGGACAGCATCACCTCCATGAGGCCGGCCCTGTCGTCTTCGATGGCCGGGACCTGGCCGGTATCCACCGGAGCGATTTCCAGTTCCGCCATGTTTCTGAGAAAATCCAGCTTTTCTCTGGAGCCGCTGACAATCAGGGTGTCTCCGGCATGGAGCCGGTTGCCGGGTCCGGGTTTGACAACCGTATTCTTCCCGGTGATGATCAACACCACCCGCATGCCCAGGACACTGCCCAATCCGCTCTCTTTCAGGGTTTTACCCTCAATAAAAGAGGACTCCCCGAGGTGCATGTTGAGAAGATGATCCCCCTTTTCCAGCCGTTTTTTCAAATCCGGGGCATCAACGATTCCCGTCACCGCAAGGTCCGGGTCAGTCTCTGCCGAGGCAATGGCAGCGTCATCTCCGATGGCCAGAAGGGTTTCGGTGCCCGAAAGAACCAGGGGCTGCAAATCTGTTTCCAGGCGTTTTTCCTGTGTATAGACTCCTAATATGGTCAAGCCGTGCCTTGCATAAAAATCAAACGCCATAAACTTTTTTCCGGCAGAAGGAGAACCTGATTTTACGGATATTTCGGCCACCCGGTATTCTGTGAGCAGAAGATCAAAAACTTCCTTGTCCGGACTTTTTGCCTTCAGGCTGCTCCAGTTGAGAATTTCCCGGATATGGCCTTCCTGTCCGCCGCAGACCAGGACATCGTTGGGCTCTATTTTGGTTGACGGCGGCGGAATCAGCAGGGTTTTGCCCTGCCGGGTGATCCCCAGCACCGATATTCCCAGAATTTTTCCCAGGTTGCTCTGGATCAAATTTTTGCCCGCCAGAAACGAATTCCTCGGAACGGTTAGGTTGAGCAGGTGGTTTTTGATATCATACTGGCTTTTCAGGTCTGCCTGGGAAGATCCGCCGGCATCAGCCCCCCTGCCTTCAGGCAGAAAATGCCTGCCGAAATACGCCATAAAAACAATACCCCCGGCCAGAATCGTTACCCCCAGAGGCGTGAAGTCAAACATGGTGAACGGCGTGAGGTGATTGTCCCGCAGGGCTTCGCTGACCAGAATGTTGGGTGGGGTGCCTATCTGGGTGGTCAGACCCCCCAGCAGACACCCATAGGCCAAAGGCATGAGGAGCCGGGACGGGGAGTGACCGGTTTTGCGGGTGATGTCCATGATCACCGGCAGCAGCAGGGCCGCCACCGCCACATTGTTCATAAAGGCGGACATGATGCCGGAACTGAGCATGATCAGCACGATCAGCCGGGCTTCCCCTCTGCCGGAAAACCGCATCACCTGCCTGCCGATGAGGTTGGCGGCCCCGGTGCGGGTCAGGCCCCCGCTGAGCATGAATACAGCCCAGACCGTGACCACGGCCGAACTGCTGAAACCGGACAAGGCTTCGGCATAACTCACCAGCCCGGAGATGGCCAGCACACTCAGAACCAGAAGGGCCGTGGTTTCCATGGGTATCCATTCGGTCACCAGAAAAACGACCGCAACAATGAGAAGAATGAGTACAAAGGCAATTTCTATGGTCACGGGTGTATCCTTTTACTAACGTTTGTTTGTCCGGTTCCCGGCCGTGTGGCAAAAATAATGCTGCTGACGCTGATTTATACACATTCCATGGAGTTTTGTCAAAATGGCGGGTATCTGCGGGTATTCACCCCGCGCTTTTAACAGGAGTTTAATACAAGGATAATCATTTTCTCACAGGTGTGCAGGTAAAATCCCGGTTCATGATGGAAACCCCCAGACAAAAATGGATGCAGATCCTGGCGGACGCCGATGCTGCAGATCTCAAAGCCGGAAATGACCGGTTCGGTGAAAACATCTCTTTTTCCCGGCTCATCCCGCCGGAAACCGGCATGGTCATGGTCCAGGCAAGGGCCGATGGCGCCGGCGCTCCGTTCTGCTTAGGAGAGATGACCGTGACCCGGTGCATGGTCCAGGTCCTGGACAACATACAAGGATATGCCATGGTACCGGGCAGTGACCATGACCACGCCGAACTGGCGGCCCTGTTCGATGCCCTGCTCCAGATGCCCTCCTTTCATGACAGACTGATGGCCACCCTGATGGCGGATCTGAAAACCCGGGAAAAGCAGAGACAACTAACCATGGGACGGGAGATATCCGATACCACAGTGGAATTCTTCACCCTCAGGCGTGGTGAATAGGAAGGTTACCCATGATGCTGAGAGGATTTGACTCCGAGGTGTTTGACAGCCAAACGGTTTTCCGGCAGCTGCTCACATCCATGGCCTATCCAGGTACCATTGTCAAAATGGAAATAAACCTGACATGTCCCGGCCGGCTGTCACCGGCTGCCGGTGCCGTGCTGCTGGCCTTGCTGGATTATGAAACATCTCTGTGGACAGATCTGGACCCAGGCTCCCCCGAGCTCAAGTGGCTGACGTTTCATACCGGTGCACCGGTGATCCATGATCCATCCGGGGCCGGCTTCGCTTTGATCACCGACATGGATAACCTGGCCGGACCCGGCCGATTCAGTCCCGGCACCTCAGAATCACCGGACATCTCCACGACTCTGATCATCCAGACACAGGGAATGGACCCGGGCCGGCCCCTTCGCTTGACCGGACCCGGCATTGAAAATGAGACCTTCATCCATCTTCCGGGTATTCCGGAACCATTCTGGGAAAACCGGACCCAGACAAACCAGGCCTATCCTGCCGGCATCGATATGATTGTGGTACATGAAGAACGGTTCTGCGCAATTCCCAGAACCACCCGGATAGCGGTGGACAGATGATGGAGATACACTGATGTATGTGGCGGTCAAAGGCGGTGAAAAAGCCGTTAAAAACACCCGGGACCTGGTGGCAAAAAACCGCCGGGGAGACCTCCGGGTTCCCCGGCTATCCCTGGACCAGATCACAAACCAGCTGGGGCTCGGGGTGGACCGGGTCATGGCGGAAGGCTCCCTTTATGATCGTTTCGCCGCTGCCGCAGCCGTCCGGCAGGCCCAGGGAGATCTGACCGAAGCGGTGTTCCTTTTACGGGCCTTGCGCACCACCCTGAAACGGTTCGGTACCAGCGTTCCGGTGCAAACCACGGAAATGACCGCCTTCCGGCGGGTGTCCGGCATCTTCAAGGATATTCCCGGGGGACAGGTGCTGGGTCCCACCTATGACTATACCCTCCGGCTCATCGAACCGGATTCAGACCCTGACCTGGAGGACGGCCGGAATGCCGATCGAGATGAAGATCAGCATTCCGGTCAAAATGATATGGATCATATCTCTCTGGATGGCCCCGGCAGACACCACAGGAACACCCCCCGGCCCGGCCGGCCCACAGCAGATGATCCCGGTTCCCCACCGCCCGGCGGACTGCCCCGGGTCATTGATATCCTGCAGGCCCAGGGACTGATGACGCCGAATCAGCCGGTATCCCTGCAGGATGCCTCCGGTGACATCACCCGCCAGCCCTTAACGTTTCCCGCTCCCAGAAGCGTCCGTCTCCAGGCCCTGGCCCGGGGGGATGAAGGGTTTTCCTTAGGGGCTGCCTATTCGCTTCAGCGGGGGTTCGGCCTGGACCGGCACCCGTTTCTGGGGGAACTCAAAGTGGGATATGTGTCGGTCCGGTATACCCCGCCGGAACTGGGGTTTGAGATCCATATCGGCCGGGTGACGCTCACCGAGTGCCCCATGGTGAACCGGCAGGACGGTGCCGGAAGCCACCCGGCCGGGTTTGAAACCGGCTACGGCCTGGTGTTCGGCCAGAATGAAAGAAAAGCCATGTCCATGTCCCTGCTGGACCGGTCCCTGAGCACCAGTGAAAAAACCGGGAATGTCGCTTATCCGGCCCAGGACCCGGAATTTGTCCTGTCCCACTGCGACAGTGTCGAATCCTCAGGGTTTGTGCAGCACCTCAAGCTGCCCCATTATGTGGATTTTCAGTCTGAACTGGTGTTTATCCGCAACCGCCGCAAAGAACAGGCCCCAGATCAAGGAAATATTGATGCCCCTGACCTATAATTTTGC
This sequence comes from Desulfotignum sp., assembly GCA_035464035.1. Lineage (GTDB taxonomy): Bacteria > Desulfobacterota > Desulfobacteria > Desulfobacterales > Desulfobacteraceae > Desulfotignum. The sequence goes on from DATHSR010000498.1 coordinate 7,310, forward strand.
CTATCTGGACGAACAGTCCAAAAAAATGATCCGGCGGGCCATCCTCAAGGCCATTGCCGTCCCGGGGTTCCAGGTGCCTTTCGGGGGGCGGGAGATGCCGCTGCCCTATGGATGGGGTACCGGCGGCATCCAGGTCACCGCATCGGTCATCGGCCCGGAGGACCGGCTCAAGGTCATTGACCAGGGGTCAGATGACACGGTGAACGCCATCAGCATCAAGCAGTTTTTCAAAAAAACCGCCGGGATCGTCACCACCGAGCAGACCCGGGCAGCCACCCTCATCCAGACCCGGCACCGGATACCGGAAACCCCACTGCAAAAGGGGCAGATCATGGTGTTCCAGGTGCCCATCCCCGAACCGCTGCAGTTCATCGAACCCAAACGGACCCGGACCGTGAAGATGCACGCATTTGAAGAATACGGCAGCATGCATGTCCGGCTGTATGAAGATGTCGCAAAGTTCGGCCGGATCGCCACTGCATTCGACTACCCGGTGCAGGTGCACCACCGCTATATCATGAGTCCGTCCCCCATCCCAAAATATGACAATCCCAAACTGAACCAGTCCCCGGCGCTTCACCTGTTCGGGGCGGGCAGGGAAAAGCGCATCTATGCGGTGCCCCCTTATACCGATGTGATCAGCCTGGATTTTGAGGATTATCCCTTTGAACTCGAACAGTGGGACGGGGCCTGCGCGGTCTGCGGTTCCACCCGCAGCTTTCTCGATGAGATCATTACTGATGACCAGGGCACCCGGATGTTCATCTGTTCAGACACGGAATTTTGCCGGAACAACGCGGGAAAGACCTTTCCATGACACGGGCCCGACAGGAACATACCGCATTGCCGCTTCTCCAGGTGCGGCATTTGTGTAAATTTTTCGGCAGGCAGATGGGTTGCCATGACATCAGTTTTTCGGTTGCCCCCGGAGAGGTGATCGGGGTGGTGGGGGAATCCGGGTCCGGCAAATCCACCCTGCTCAACTGCATTGCCGGCCGGATCAAACCTTCCAACGGGTCCGTACTCTTTAACGCCTCCATGGGGGTGATCGACCTGTGCCGGTGTGACGAGGCCCTGATGCGCAGAATCATCAGGACCCAGACCGGGTATGTTACCCAGAATCCGGCCCGGGGTTTGAAAATGCACATCAGTGCCGGCGGGAATATCGGGGAAAAACTCATGGCTGCGGGCATGCGCCATTATGGTGAGATCCGGAAAACCGCATTGATGTGGCTGGAAAAAGTGGAGATCGACCCGGGCCGCATTGACGATCTGCCCGTCACCTTTTCCGGGGGCATGCAGCAGCGGCTCCAGATTGCGGCCAACCTGGTGAACGCGCCCAAAATCATGCTCATGGACGAGCCCACTTCCGGGCTGGATGTATCGGTGCAGGCCCGGCTCATCGATGTGCTCAGAAAGCTGGTGTCCGGGTTGAACCTGTCCATGATCCTGGTCACCCATGACCTGGCCGTGGCCCGGCTGCTGTGTCACCGGCTCTATGTCATGAAACAGGGGGAAATCGTGGAATCCGGGCTCAGTGACCAGATTTTGGACGATCCCCGGCAGCCTTATACCCAGCTGCTGGTATCCTCGGTGCTCAAACCCTGACAGGATGACAGATCACCCGTTTATTGGAGAATTTCATGGCCCTGCGCTGGATACTCAAACTGGAAAACATTGAAAAAGATTTTGTCTTTCACCTACAGCAGGGGACCCGGATTGTCGTGTTTTCCGGGTTCTCCCACCTGTTTTTTCCAGGACAGGCCACCATCCTCTCCGGCCCCTCCGGCACCGGGAAAAGCACACTCTTGCGAATGATCTACGGCACCTATAAAACCGGGGGCGGCCATATCCATGTCCGGCACCGGGGCCGGCCGGTGGACATTGCCGCAGCCGAACCCGCCATGATTTACGCCCTGCGGCGGGACACCATCGGGTATGTGAGCCAGTTTCTCCGGGTGATCCCCCGGGTGTCGGCCCTGGACACGGTGATTGAGCCGCTGCTGGCCCTCGGCATGGACCCTGCCAGGGCCCGTAAAAAAGGCCGGTCCCTGCTGGAGCGGCTCAACATCCCTTCAACCATGTGGCACCTTTCCGCCACCACCTTTTCCGGGGGGGAACAGCAGCGCATCAACCTGGCCAGGGGGTTTATCGCCCCGTATCCCATCCTGCTGCTGGATGAACCCACCGCCTCACTGGATGTAAAAAACCGACAAATTGTCATCGACCTGATCAAAGAAGCCCTGGCAGAAAACACTTGTGTAATCGGCGTATTCCATGATCCGGCCGACCACAGCGCCATTGCCGGCCATATCATTGACCTTGCCCAAATCCCTCTTCAGGAGGTACAGCAGCCATGCCCCGAAAAAAACTGATTCTCGGCGGTCCCCTGTTTGACGGAGTCCATCTGTTTTCCCAGGGAACCCTTTTGATTGAAGACCGCCGCATCGTACATGTTTTTGCCGATACCATTCACATGATCAACTGCGAGGTGATTGACGTCCAGGGCCGGCTCATCATGCCCGGCCTGGTGGACCTTCACTCCGACAGCCTGGAAAGAAGCGTTGAAAAACGCAAAGGCGTGTTCTTTGATATCGGTTTTGCCATCTTGAACCTGGACCGCCAGGCAGCGGCCTGCGGCATCACCACCTTCTGCCATGCCGTCAGTTTTGCCGACAACGAACTGGGGCTTCGGTCCCCTGACGAGGCGGAGACCTGTGTACGCACCATCAAGGCGTTCAACGATTCCGCCCAGGCACTGGTCAAGCACAAGGTTCATATCCGGTATGAGGTCGGATCCGAGCTCAGTTTCCAGATCGTGACCCGCTTAGTGGAAGAAAGCCTCGTAGACCTGGTGTCCATCATGGATCACACCCCGGGCCAGGGCCAGTTCAACTCCATGGCATCCTACATCCGGTACCTGACCACGGAATACCAGGTGCCGGAACACGAGATTATCGAAAAATCAAAGGAAAAACAGGCCAAAAACGCCCGGGCCTGGGACATGGTGAGCGCCCTGGCAAAAAGCGTGAGCATGGCCGGCATTCCCATGCTCAGCCATGATGACGACACCCTCGAAAAGATCGATCTCATCTGCACCCTGGGCATTGAGGCCTGTGAATTTCCTCTAACCCTGCCCGCGGCCCAAAAAGCCTTTGACCAGGGGTTGAAAATCTTCATGGGAGCCCCCAACCTGCTTCGCAACCAGTCCACCAGCGGCAGTTTAAAAGCCTCCGAGGTCCTTTCCCGGCAGCTGTGTACCGGGCTGTTGTCTGATTATTACCCGGAATCCCTTCTCCAGGCCGCTTTTCTGGGACAAACATACACCGGATGCACAGAAGCAGCCCTCAAACAGGTGACCGCCGGCCCCGGCGATTATCTGGCCTCCCCGGACCGGCCCGGCCGGCTGGTTCCCGGTGCTGATGCCGATATTATCATTGTGGATCATTCCCACACCTGGGCCCACATCACCCATACCCTGTTGCAGGGCCGCACTGTATTCAACACCCAAATCCATGAGGCGGTAGCATGACCATTATCGGGGCAAGCATCGACCCGGTCCGGATCGACGGGTCTCTCGACCAATTGAACCAGGACCTGCAGGCATATGAAAAAATCGGCATCAAAGCGGTGGAACTGCCGGTCCACGGGCTGGATGCCATTTTGAACGGCACCCTGAACCCGGCCCGGACCCGGCAGGTGATCTCCCTGGTGTCAGATTTTGATTTCTGTTATTCCATTCATTCCCCCAACCCGGTGAACCTGATGGACAAACGTGATCCTGCCCTGCACAAAGCCGTGCTCCTGGCTTCCCTGGAGTTTGCCCGCCAGATCCGGGCAACCGTAGTGGTGGTGCACAGCGGCCGGTTCATCCCGGAAGAGGACTTTGCCGTCACCCGGGCCCGGTCTTTGACCGCATCCGAACAGATGCGCATGCTGGATAAAGAAGCACAGTATCTCCAGGAAATTGCCGACCAGTATCCGGACATCCTCATTGCCCTGGAAAACGCCCGGCCCTACCTGAGCCAGAGCCCTTACACATATGCGGAACGTCTGGAGCCCCTCAGGGAACAGATTCTGCGGGTCGACCGGGACAACGTGAAAATCAACCTGGATGTCGGCCACCTGTTCATGGCCTCCCGGTTCTATCAGTTCGATCCCGTGGCAGCAGTAAAAACGATCCAGGACCTGGTGGTCCACGCCCATGTGCATGACAATTTCGGCGGCACGGTGCACCATTGGGAAAAACAGCAGACCCATCAGCTGCCCTTTGGGAGAGGAGATTCCCACATGCCCGTGGGATTTGGCCGGATCCCCATACAGGCCATCCTTGAGATCCTGCTGCCCGATTTTGACGGGCTGCTGATCATGGAACTGCGAAGCCGGTATTTTTTTGACACCAAAACTTCTCTGGACAGCCTGTCCGCCCTGGTGGCAGCCTGTAACGTCCGGCAATGCCCATGAATCCATCCAAAATACCCAAGCCCGTCCCACAGGGTGGAGATCATACCCGGTGCAGTACTCCTGTTATTTTACAATCAATGGAGGCAATATGAAAAAAGTCTTGTTTATCTGCGGTCACAACAGCGGCAGAAGCCAGATGGCTCAAGCCCTTCTCACCCAAATGGGCGGCAGCGGATTCACCGTCAAAAGTGCGGGACTCCATCCGGCTGAAACTGTCAATCCCCTGGTGGTGACGGTGATGCAGGAACTGGGTATCGAGATGTCCCACCACAAACCCAAATCCGCTTTTGACCTGTTCAAATCCGGTGAGCTGTTCACCCATGTAATCACGGTATGCGACAAGGAAACCGATGACAACTGCCCCATTTATCCGGGCATCCAGAAACGCGAAAACTGGCCCTTCCCAGACCCGGAAAAACTGACCGGCACCCATGAGGAAAAACTGGCACAGCTCCGGAAAATCAGGGATGCCATCGAGAAACGTATTGTGGAATATTTCAATCTGATTCATCAAATTAAGACATGAACAAACTGCTGGACACTTTGAATCAGACCATAACTATTGCAGAAAAAACATGATTGGGCAAACGCTACTGCCATGCGAAACATCACCCACCTGGCCGCCAACAACGAACTGGCGGACAAAAAACTGTCCCCCCAGCCGTTGATCCATGAATCCGCCACGGTTCTCCGCTCCCGGTTCGGAGAATACACCGAAGTGGCGGCCGGATGCTTCTGCAATGAAATCTTCCTGGGGGATTATTCCTATCTGTCTTCCAGTGTCCGGGCCATCTGGTGCGATATCGGCAAATTCTCATCCATCGCCTCCCACTGCGTGATCAATCCGGGCAACCATCCGTATCAGCGGGTCACCCAGAGCCACTGCACCTACCGGTGCCGGCAGTACGGGTTTGCCGACCAGGATGATGAAGCGTTCTTTGAATGGCGCAGACAGGATGCCGTGACCATCGGCCATGATGTGTGGCTGGGCCACGGGGTCTATGTGATGCCCGGGGCGGCCATTGCCGACGGGGCCGTGGTGGCGGCCGGTTCCGTGGTCACCCGGAACCGGCCGGTGGGGCCTTATGAGATTGC
>DATHSR010000499.1:0-2721 GCA_035464035.1 Desulfotignum sp.
CAACACCGGGCCGGCGTACCGCACCGCCCACCTGGGGGTGGACCTGTGGGCATTGCCGGGCACCCCGGTCCATGCGCTGTTTGACGGCCGGGTGGTGCAGACAGGGACGGAGGACCGGGTCGGTCCTGCCGGAAAAAAGCAGGGGGCATCAGGCTGCGCGGCCCTGGTCCTGGCCCACCGCTGTTCGGGTGACATCGATTTTTATACCCTCTATGACGGCCTGGATCCGGAATGCGGTGACCGGCTCCGGGCAGGCCAGGTCATCAAAAAAGGAGACCGGCTGGGGCGTGTGGCGGACCGCAGAAAAAAGGAGACCCGGGTGCCCCATCTGCATTTCCAGGTGATGCTGGACCGGCTGGGACATGGGTGTGATTTTCCCCGCACCGCTTTTCCGGACAATCTGGCGGTGTGGCAGAGCATCTGCCCGGACCCGAACCTGTTTTTTAAATCGGTTGCCCTGGGGCCGGTGCCGCAGCCGGACACCCGGACAGTGCTGGATTTCAGAAAACAGCACCTGGGCAAAAGCCTGAGCCTGTCCTATGACACCCCGCTGAAGATCGTCCGGGGCAGCGGCGCGTTTCTGGAGGATCATACCGGCCGGCGGTTTCTGGATACCGTGAACAACGTGGCCCATGCGGGGCATGAACACCCCCGGGTGGTCCGGGCCGGCCAGGCCCAGATGGCGGTGCTCAACACCAACACCCGGTACCTGCATGACACGATCAATCAATTTGCCCAGGCCCTTCTGGCCACCTTTCCGCCGCAACTGTCGGTGGTGCATTTTGTCAATTCCGGCAGCGAGGCCAATGAACTGGCATTGCGCATGGCCAGAGCCGCTACCGGGCAGACAGACATGATCGCCGTGGAGGTGGGATATCACGGCAACACCAGTGCCTGCATCGATATCAGCTCCTACAAGTTCGACGGCAAAGGCGGGCAGGGGGCGCCGGCCCGCACCCATATCGTGCCGCTGCCCGATGCGTTCCGGGGGCTGTACCGGGGGACGGACACCGGGCTCAAATATGCCGGCCATGTGTCGGAACAGATCCGCCGCATCCAGGCAGCGGGCCGGGGGGTGGCCGGGTTTATCTGCGAGAGCATCATCAGCTGCGGGGGGCAGATCGAACTGCCGGACGGTTATTTGAGAGCCGCGTATGACGCGGTGAGACAGGCCGGCGGGGTGTGCATCGCCGATGAGGTGCAGGTGGGATGCGGCCGGGTGGGGCATGCGTTCTGGGCATATGAACTGCATGATGTGGTGCCCGACATCGTCACCATCGGCAAGCCCATCGGCAACGGCCATCCCCTGGCAGCGGTGGTGTGCACCCGGACCGTGGCCGATGCCTTTGCCAACGGCATGGAATATTTCAACACCTTTGGGGGCAATCCCGTATCCTGCGCCGTCGGCCTGGCGGTTCTGAACGTGATTGCCGATGAAAATCTCCAGGAAAACGCGCGAAGGACCGGAGACTATCTGAAAGCAGGGCTGCACACGCTTCAGAAACGGTTTCCCATTATCGGCGATGTGCGGGGTCAGGGGCTGTTTCTCGGGTTTGAGCTGGTGGATGACCACAGACAGCCTCTCGGAGATCGGGCCGGACACCTGGCCAACCGGATGCGGGAATTGGGCATTCTCATGAGCACGGACGGCAAAGACCACAATGTGCTCAAGATCAAGCCGCCGGCGGTGTTTTCCATACAAAATGCGGATGAGCTGCTGTTCCGGCTGGAAACAGTGCTGGCTGAAGACGCCATGGCCGTTTGAGAAGCCCGGTGTACAAGCCGTTATGACACTGCTGCGGCAAAGGCCGGCGGCATCCGGGTGATCTTGTTTTCAAGATAGTTGAAGAACACGATGCCGGTTTTGGCCTCAAGAACCCGGGCGTTGTTTTGTGCATGGCTCATCCGGTAAAAGATGTCACACCCGTATTTGTTGAAATCGCCTGCTGCAATTTCGCATTTGAGCCGGTCCCGGTGTTTTGCCTGGGTTTTGTAGACCACAGCCAGGTCGGATATGATGATGGCGCAGCCTTCGATATCGGTTTCTGAGTATCCCAGGTGATTGAAGAACCTTATCCTGGCTTCATGCAGCAGGGAAATGAAGGCGTCATGACCCACGTGGTTGCCGTAATTGATATCCTGGATCCGGACATCCAGCTCGGTTGAATAGACAAAGGTGTCGGGCAGGGTAAGTGAGATTCTGGCCATTTTTTTCCCTCAATTCGATATCTGCCGCAGCAGCGGCCGGTTGATTCGGTTGCTTGATCCAGTGGCTGCACGGCGGTGCATGAAAATTCAGCACCGGGTTCTGTCTGTCTGGCATTCCTGTTCCCGTTTTTTTTCGGAAAGGCGCAGCGTGCGCCTGGCCAGTGCTTCCTTGTGCCTTCTCAGGTCCTCCGGGGTCACCGGGGTCAGGGAGGGTATTTTTGTGGGACGCCGGTTTTCGTCCAAAGCCACAAAGGTCAGATAGGCGGATGCCAGGTGGGTCCGAATGCCTGTGAACAGGTCCTCTGTTTCTACCCGGGCACCGATCTCCATAGAGGTGTTGCCGGTCATGTTGATCCGGGCCATGACCGTGACCAGGTTGCCGATAAACGCCGGCTTGTGAAAATCCAGGCGGTCAATGGAAGCGGTGACGCAGATCTTCCGGGTGTGCCGGACCGCAGCAACGCCGGCGGCATTGTCGATCTCCTTCATGATGACACCGCCATGGACGATACC
>DATHSR010000500.1:0-3651 GCA_035464035.1 Desulfotignum sp.
CATATTGTCTCCTATGTTTCAAGCGCCTATTTGTCCAGGACACCGCGGACATCCGACCCGAAGATCCCGCTGGGTTTGAAAATGAGAATGAGCATGATCAGGGCGGACGGCACCACAAAATCCCAGCCGGCCCCCACGTACTCCACGGTGATCACCTTGAGCAGGGCCACCATAAAGGCCCCTGCAACCGCCCCCAATATGTTTCCCAAACCCGACAGGATGACCACGAACCAGGCCATGTAAAGGGGTTCCAGGCCCACCGTGGGGTAGGATGGAATCATGAACAGCAGGCTGCCCCCGGCCACGGCTGCCAGGGCGCATGCCAGCGAAATGGTGAGCATCACGATCTTTTCAATGTCAATTCCCACGATCTGGGCTCCGGTGATGTCCTGAGACACGGCCCGGATGGCCATGCCGGTGCGGGTGTAGGTCATGAACAGATAGAAAAGGACCACGATTACGGCAGATATGATAAATGCCAGGGCCCGGTCCAGTGAAATATAAACCCCGGCGATGGAAACCGGCATGCCCTGCCAGTATCCCACAATGCCTTTAAAGTCAGCGCCGAAAATGAGCTGGTGAAGGTTGATGAGCAGCACGCTCACCCCCACGGTAAGCAGAAAAGAGTTCATGACCCAGTTGTCGGTGGAGCGGCGGCGCAGCGGGCCGAAAACCAGTTTTTCTGAAATAATTCCGGCAATGGCGCCGCCGATCATGGCCGCCACAATGGCCACCAGAGGGCCGAAGGTCACCAGAACCGAGTCCGGGTGCCGGGCAATGTATTCACTGATGGGGCTAAATATGTAATAGGCGGTGAGGGAGCCGATCATGAAATACTCCCCGTGTGCGAACATGGGGATATTCAATACGCCCAGCATCAAGGTCAGACCCGTTGCCACCAGGGCCAGCATCCCGCCGGTCACCACCGTGTTCACCAGAAGATATGGACCTGCGTGAAGGGTGGCGGCCACCGCCACCACAACACTGATGACAATGGACAGACCTTGTGCTGATTTAAGCCAGCCCAGTGTATCTGACATATAATTTTTTGACATGAATCTAATTCTCCACAGTCTGGTTAAACACCCAAAAAAACCTTCCGGACATAGCTGTCTTTGGCCAGATCCGCGCTTTTGCCTTCCAGAACGATTTTACCGTTTTCCAGCACATACCCCCGGTCTGTCAGCGACAGGGTCTTGGTGACATTCTGCTCCACCAGGAGAACGGTCACCCCGTTTTCTATCAGCACATCCAGGGATGCAAACACACTGGCGGTGAGCTGGGGAGCCAGGCCGAAAGAGGGTTCATCCACCAGCATCAGCGACGGATTGGACATCATGCCCCGGCCGATAGCCAGCATTTTCCGCTCCCCGCCGGACATGGTGCCGGCCAGCTGTTTTCGTCTTTCCTCCAGGCGGGGAAACAGTTCAAACACAAATGCCAGCCGTTCATTCTGCAACCGCTTTTCCTTGATGGTATAGGCCCCCATATATAGATTTTCCTGCACTGTCATGTTGACAAACAGATTCATCTCTTCGGATACAAAGGCGATTCCCTTTTTTGCCACCGCAGATCCGGACAGCCCCGCAATTTCTTCACCATTGAAGATCACATTGCCGCTCATGGGAGAAATCAGTCCGGCAATGGTTTTCATGGTGGTGCTTTTCCCGGCCCCGTTGGGACCCACAATGCTCACATATTCGCCTTTGTCGATATGCAGAGAAACATCCCGCAGTATCTGCAAGTACCCATACCCGGCATTCAGATTTTTGATTTCCAGCAACATACGCTCTCCATTGATTTTTCAGTTTCCGTTATTTGTCTGCATCATCGCCGAGATAGGCCTTTGCCACGTTGGGATCATTGGCCACTTCCTGGGTGGGGCCTTCGGCAATCTTGGTGCCGAACTGGATGCACAGAAGCCGGTTGCAGACCGCCATGATCAGCTGCATGATATGTTCGATCATGAGAATGGAGATGCCTTTGTCGCTGATTTTATATATGATTCTCATGATATCCTTGAGTTCGCCTTCACTCAGCCCGGAGGCCATCTCATCCATGAACAGAAGCTTTGGGCTGGAAGCCAGTGCCCGGGCCAGATCCAGGCGTTTGAGCTGCACGGTGTTCAGCTGCTCCGCCACCACGGTTTCATCCAGGGGAAACTCCACAAATTCAAGCATCGCTCTGGAATGACCCACCGGATCGGTGATTTTTTTGCCGGTATTGCCGAAAATGGTGGCGGTCATGACGCTCTCTATGGCGGTCATTTTGGGAAAGGGACTGGGAATCTGGAACGTGCGGGACAATCCCAGGCGGCACATTTTCTCAGGGGTCAGACCGGTGGTGTCTTTGCCGAACATCATCACTTTTCCTGAGGTGGGGGGATTCAGGCCGGAGATGGCATTGATGAAAGTGGTTTTTCCCGCGCCGTTGGGTCCGATCAGCCCGACGATATCTCCCTGGTTGATGGTCATGGAGACAGCGTTCACGGCGGTCAGCCCGCCAAATCTCTTGGTCAGGTTTTGGGTTTCCAATACAATCACGTGTCTGTTTTCCTTTTTGTATGGGGTTAAAACAAACAGAGGATTGAAAAAACGTTTCCAATCCTCTGTCCCAAAACGCAACGCCCCTTATTTCTGCCTGAAATCTGCTTCTTTCCACACATCCGGAAAAATGATCTTGCCTTCCCCTTTTTCATACTGAAGAATGGGAAAAAAATAGGCATCCGGTCCCACCACCATGTCCGGCATGGTGTCGGCCGTGTATTTGTACTCATTCATGATGATGGCGCCATCGGCTTTGCCGTAGGTCAGTTTGCCGGTATTGACCTCTTCCACCATGGTCTTGTGAATGGTTTCCCTGTCCAGCCTGCCATGCAGTTCATTGGTTCTTTCGAGAATCTTGATGAACATGCGGATGCCGTCATAAGACAGCCCGCCGGCGGAAGGGCTGGGATTAAAGCCGTATTTTGCCTGAACATCCTTGGCCCATTGTTTGGCCTCAGGGGTGGTCAGCTGGGGAATGGAATCCAGCACATAGTCGGAAGCCGGACCGGTCATTTTATACCAGTCGCCGATCCATCCCAGGCCGGATGCCACAATGACACTTTTCAACCCCACTTCCTGGGCCTGTTTTACAAATGCGGTAATGGGGGGAGCCGATGCTGAGGTTCCTGCCACCACAGCGACTCCGTCTCTTTTGTACTTGGAAAGCATGGGATAAAAATCGGTCTGGGTAACAGGAAAATACTCTTCAGAATGCACTTCCCAGCCGCTGGCTTCCAGGGCTTCTCTATAAGATCCGCCAGCTGAACGGCCCCAGTCGGTGTCTTCACCGTAAATGGCAGCCAGCTTCTTTTCGGGTTTGAATGTTCCCGCTTCAATGGCTTCATTCAGCGCGATAATATAGTTTCTTTCCAGTTTTGCAGGAACCGGCCAGCCCTTGCCGCCCCAATAGGAGTATTTTTCCGGCTCTGCCTGCCATTTTTCATTCACCACCTCAGAGGCACCGAATCCGAACATATGGGGCACCTTGTACTGGGCAGCCACATCCATCACCGCAATGGCAACCGAGGAATGCCAGTTGAGCACGCCGGCCTGGATACCCTTGCCTTCAACGGCTTCTGCATATGCGCCCGAAGCTTTGGCCGGG
>DATHSR010000501.1:0-3895 GCA_035464035.1 Desulfotignum sp.
CCGGACCGGCCCTGCCGGGTCAGACACCTGATTCCACGGAACTGGCACTGTTCACCGACCTGTATGAACTCACCATGCTCCAGGCTTATTTTAATGAAGCCATGTTTGAAAAATCGGTTTTCAGCCTGTTTGTGCGGCGGCTGCCCAGGGAGCGGAATTTTCTGCTGGCCTGCGGCCTGGACACGGTGCTCGAATACCTGGAAAACCTGCGGTTCACCCGGAACAGCCTGGACTACCTCCGATCCCTGGGTCATTTCTCCGGCCCGTTTCTGGACTGGCTCAAAGGGTTCCGGTTCACCGGAAGTGTCCATGCCGTGCCCGAGGGAACCCCGGTATTTGCCAATGAACCCATTCTGGAAATCACCGCACCCCTGCCCCAGGCCCAGCTGATTGAAACCTTTGTCATGAACCAGATCCATCTGCAGACCCTGGTGGCCTCAAAAGCCCGGCGGGTGGTGACCGCGGCCCAGGGCAGGACGGTGGTGGATTTCGGTGCCAGGCGGATGCACGGGACCGATGCGGCCCTCAAGGCGGCCCGGGCCTTTTATATCGCCGGGGTGTCCGCCACCTCCAATGTGCTGGCCGGCAGATGCTACGGCCTGCCGGTGACCGGCACCATGGCCCACAGCTATGTCCAGGCCCATGAGGATGAAAATGCCGCGTTCAGGGCGTTTCTTTCCTGTTACCCGGAGACCGTGCTGCTGGTGGACACCTATGACACCCTGGCCGGCATCGGGAAAATCATCCGGATGGCCCGCACCCTGGGAAGCGATTTCAAGGTCCGGGGTGTCCGCCTGGATTCCGGGGACCTGCTGTCCCTTTCCCGGGATGTCCGCCGGGCCCTGGACGGGGCCGGCCTTTCCCAGGTGGAAATTTTTGCCAGCGGCAACCTGGATGAATACCGCATTGCCGAACTGGTGGCAGCCGGCGCCCCGATCGACGGATTCGGGGTGGGCACCCACATGGGGGTGTCCCTGGATGTGCCGTGCCTGGATATTGCATACAAACTGTGTGACTATGCCGGCAAGGGACGGATGAAGCTGTCCTCGGGCAAACCGGTGCTGCCGGGACCCAAGCAGGTGTTCCGCGTCAAGACAGACAATGGGATCATCAAGGATGTCATCGGCTGCCGGGATGAATCCCTGGCCGGGGACCCCCTGCTGGTGCCGGTAATGGCGAACGGTCAGCGGCTGCCGGCAGGCAGAAAGGATCTTGAAGCGATTCGCTGTTTCGCCAAAGACCAGACCGACTGCCTGCCCGGGCCGGTAAAAAGCATCACACCGGCGGACCCGCCCTTTCCGGTGGAGATCAGTCCCATGCTTGAAACATCCCGGCGCAATCTCACCCAGGATCTGCTGTCATGAAATCCATTGAATTCAACCGGATCGAGGGGTTTGAAACGGGTCATGCACAGGACACCGTTGCCGGCACCGGCTGCACGGTGATCCTCTGCAGACAGGGTGCGGTCACGGGCGTGGATGTCCGGGGCGGGGCCCCGGCCACCCGGGAAACCGATCTGCTGAATCCGGTGAACCTGGTGCAGCAGGCCCATGCAGTGCTTTTGACCGGGGGCAGCGCGTTTGGACTGGATGCCGCCGCCGGGGTCATGGCATTTCTGGAAGAACGGCAGATCGGATTCAACGTCCAGGTGACCCATGTGCCCATTGTGTGCGGGGCGGCCCTGTTCGACCTGGCCGTCGGGGATCACCGGATCAGGCCGGACCGGGAGATGGGGTACCGGGCCTGCCTGGCTGCCGGCACCCGTGAAATCCCCCAGGGCTCTGTGGGGGCCGGCACCGGCGCCACCGTGGGAAAGCTCTGCGGCATGGACCGGGCCATGAAAGGAGGCCTTGGCTGGGCCGCGTTTCAGGTCAGAGATCTCAAGGTGGGGGCCCTGGCGGCGGTCAACTGCTTAGGGGATGTGCTGGATCCGGAAACCGGTAAAAAACTGGCCGGACTGCTGAATCCGGAAAAAACCGCGCTGGCGGACACCGAAACCCTGATGATCGAATCCCTGGGTCCGGACAGCCGCCTGTTTGCCGGCAACACCAGCCTGGGCGTGGTGGTCACCAATGCGGATCTGACCCAGGCCCGGGCCGCAAAGCTGGCGGCCATGGCCCAGAACGGGTTTGCACGGACCCTGCGGCCGGCCCATTCCATGTATGACGGGGACACTGTTTTTGCCATGTCCTGCGGAAACGTGGCAGCCGACCTGAGTGTCATTGGAATCCTGGCGGCCCGGGCCATGGGCCGGGCCGTGGCGGCGGCGGTGAACAGCGCCCGCACCCTGTGCAGGATTCCCGGACGCCGGGACCTGAACCTGTAAGATGATGCCGGCAGGTCCCTGCCCCGCAAGACCCTTGCAGACCCAGCCACACCGGAACGGAAGAAAGAAAATTTACAGGGCCATCCGCTGGAACCACCAGGTGGCGATACCAAAATAGATCATCACCCCGCCGATATCGGCCATGGATGTCACCAGGGGCGCAGAGGCTGTGGCCGGATCCAGTTTGTACCGGGTGAGCAGAAACGGCAGGGACATGCCCAGCAGGCTGCCGAACAGCACCACGCACACCATGGACAGGGCCACGATCACGGCCACGTCGATACCGCCCCGGAAAATACCGATAAACGAGACCGCCACCGCCATGAACACCCCGATGATCAGTGCGATGCCGATCTCTTTTCCCAGCAGCCGGAACCAGTCCTTCATCATGACATCCCCGATGGCCATGGCCCGCACCATCAGGGTGGCGGACTGGGCACCGGCATTGCCGCCGCTGCCGATGAGCAGCGGCAGAAAAAACACCAGGGCCACGGTGGCCTGGATGGTGTCCTCGTAATAGGCGATCCCGGCCCCGGAAAAAACATTCATGAACACCAGGGCCATGAGCCACGGCAGGCGTTTCTGGACCAACAGCCAGGGACTGGCGTCCCTCAGGCCGATATCCACCAGATCCTCGGCCCCGGCACCCGAACTGATGGAGCCCATGCGGTGGAAGTCCTCGGTGGCTTCCTGTTCGATGACATCCTGTACATCGTCAAAGGTCACGATCCCCACCAGGGCATCATTGCCGTTGATGACCGGCATGGCCAGCAGATCGTATTTGGCCATCTGGCGGGCCACGGCTTCCTGGTCGTCATGGACCCTGGCAAAAACAGGGTCCCGCCGCATGATATGCTCAATTTTTGCGGTGGGCCGGGCCAGGATCAGTTCCCTGAGGGATACCTGCCCCAGAAGCCGCCGCTTGGCATCGATCACATAGGAATAGTAGATGGTTTCTTTGTTGGGCGCTTCCAGGCGGAGTTTGTCAATGGCCTGGCGGGCGGTGATCCCCGGGGAAAGGGTGGCGTATTCACTGGTCATCAGAGACCCGGCCGTGTCCTCATCATAGGAGGACAGCCGGCGGATATCCTCCCGCTCGGTTCTGGCCAGCAGGCGCAGCAGAATTTCGCTGCTCTCATCAGGCATGGACTGGAGCAGGTCCACCCTGTCGTCCGAGGACATGCGGGTGATGGCCAGCGCCAGCACGTCATTGGAAAGCTCTCTGGCGATTTCCCGCTGGTCGTCATAATCCATGTGCACCAGCACCTCTGCGCAGCACTCAGGGGACATGTGGGAAAACACATCCACCATCTGATCCATCTCCAGCTCTGACAGCTGGGCCGCCAGATCGGCCGGGTGCTCGGATTCGCACAGATCCGCCAGCACCCGGTCATCGATATAATCGGGTGAATCGCCCGGTCCGGGCACAAAGAGGTTATCCGGTAGTTTGAGGGTATCGTTCACGGCCCTGCCTCCTTATTTGGAACCGCCGTCAAGACAGGCGGAGCAGAGGTCATGGCCCTGGAAGGAAAAAATCAGGGGCGGCGGGGGTTAAATCCGTCTGCCATG
>DATHSR010000502.1:0-5105 GCA_035464035.1 Desulfotignum sp.
CATCCGGCAAAAGCCGTGTTTTCATCAACTCCCGGCAGTCCACCCTGGAACTGCTCAAACAGCTCACAGCAAACCTGGCCGGCATCTCCAGCCAGCACGCCCACCAGGGCCTGCTGCGGGAGGAAAACCACCTGGACATTTTAGATGAGTTTGCCGGCACCCGGGACCTGCGCGCACAGGTGACCGGCCTTTACCGCACCCTGGCGGCCCTGGCCGCCCGCCTGGAAACCCTGGAAACAGAAAAAAGCCGCCGGGAGTCGGAAAAAGAGCTGGTCCGGTTCCAGGAGCAGGAGATCCGGGCCGCCGCTGTCCAGCCCGGTGAAGATGCGCTTCTGGAAAACAGAAAACAGGTGCTGGCCAATGCCGCAAAAATTTTCGAAACCGTGAGCAATGCCGTCCACCAGATTTACGACCGGGAAGGCGCGGTGACCGAGCAGCTGGCCTCCCTGACGGCGGGCATCCGCCGGTTCGCCGATGCAGACCCGGCCCTGGCACGGGTGGCAGACCGCCTGGAAGCCCTCACCCTGGACCTGGAGGATGTCACCCACACCCTCAGAGACCATGCCGCCGCCATCGACCTGGACCCGGAATCCCTGGAAACCGTGCATCAGCGCCTGGATCTCATCTCCCGGCTCCAGCGCAACTACGGCGGCAGCCTGGACGCCCTGTTCCAACGCTACGAGGACCTGACCCGCCAGCTGGACGAAACCGAAGGCCTGGACCGCCGGATCCGGGACCTTGTGCAGGAAAAAAAAGACCTGGACACCCGGCTCTGTCGCTGCGCCGGGGACCTGTCTGAAAAACGCCGCCAGGCCGCAGATTCCCTGGCCCGGCTGGCCGGCCATGAACTGGCGGCCCTGGAAATGGACAAGGCAAGGTTCCAGGTGGATGTTTTCCAGGAACCGGCAGACCCGGCCCGGGATATCTGCACCCCGGGCGGGAAAAAAATTTCCGCCGCCGGCATGGACCGGGTCCGGTTCATGCTCAGCCCCAACCCCGGGGAAGCCCCCAGACCGCTGTCGAAAATCGCATCCGGCGGCGAATTGTCCCGGATCGTGCTGGCCCTCAAGGCGGTTTTGTCCCGGACCCAGTCCTTTGAAACCTTGATTTTCGATGAGGTGGACGCCGGTATCGGCGGGGCCACCGCCGAAAAGGTCGGCCGCAAACTGTCTGCCCTGGCGGACCGGCATCAGGTGATCTGCATCACCCACCTGGCCCAGATCGCCGGATTCGGCCGGCACCAGTTCAAAATTTCAAAAAAAGTGACCCACGGCCGGACCTGCACCCATATCGAACCGCTGGCCGCCATAGAGGACCGGGTGGAGGAGATCGCCCGGATGATCGGGGGGGCCTTCATCACCGAAGCCACCCGGACCCATGCCCGGGAGCTGCTGGCCCGGACCGCCTGATTCTGCCCGGCTGCACCCCCGGCTGCCATTGCCGGCCGCACCCCCGGCCGCACCCCCGGCCGACCGCACCGGTACCCCGGGCAAATCAAAAACCCGCTTGACAGGGGCCTGTCAATCTGATTATATTAGCGATCTATTGCAAATTATGACATACCAAGGAGCAGCCATGCCCATATATGAATTCAAGTGTACCCAATGTACGGAATTTTTCGAGGTCATTGTCATGGGGTCGGACAAAGACCAGGCCGTGACCTGTCCCAAATGCCAGTCCACGGCGTTTGAACGGGTGGTGTCCACCACCAACTATGCCATCGGATCATCGGGCCGGGGCCCGGGAAAAGGGGTTTCCACCCAGGAACGCTCCTGTTCCGGCGGATCATGCAAGACCTATACGGTGCCCGGGGAGACCCGCGGCTGACTGTACCGTCTGAATCCCCATCTTTTGATCGGCAGGTTCCTTTTTTCAGAAAAGATTCTTTTCTTACAATTCATCAACCCTCAGACAGGGCCGGTGGCGGCGCTGGCCGGCCCGTGACGTCCGGGTCATAAGGAGGCTTCATGGAAGAATACGCAACACTGACCATTGACGGAAAACAGCTGCACCTGCCGGTGATCACCGGTACGGAAGGCGAAAAAGCCATCGACATCCGGCAGCTGCGGCAGGAAACCGGATATATCACCTTTGATCCGGGATACGGCAACACCGGTGCCTGCAAAAGCGCCATCACCTATATGGACGGCGAAAAAGGGATCCTCCGGTACCGGGGCATTCCCATCGAGCAGCTGGCGGAAAAATCCACGTTTGTGGAAACCGCCTACCTGCTCATTGTGGGCCGGCTGCCCACCAGAGAAGAGCTCACCCGCACCTCGGTGCTGCTCAACGACTTTTCTTTGGTCCATGAAAACATGAAGGCCTTTTACCAGAACTATCCGCCCCAGGCCCACCCCATGGGGATCCTGGGCGCCATGGTCAATGCCATGCGCTCCTTTTACCCGGAACTGATGGACCTGGACGAAGAGATGAACAACACGTTTCTGCGGCTCATTTCCAAGATCCGCACCATGGCGGCCATGTCCTACAAGTTTTCCATCGGCCAGCGGGTCACCTATCCCCAGCCAGGCCTGTGCTACTGCGCCAACTTTCTGAACATGATGTTCGACAATGACGTGGTGCCCTACCAGATCGACCCGGACCTGGTCCGGGCCCTGAACGTGTTCTGGATTCTGCATGCCGACCACGAACAGAACTGCTCCACCACGGCGGTGCGGGTGGTGGGTTCGGGCAAGGTCAACATCTATGCCGCCATATCCGCCGGCATCAGCGCCCTGTGGGGCCCGCTTCACGGCGGTGCCAACCAGGCGGTGATCAACATGCTCGAACAGATCCGCAAAGAGGGCATGACCATCGAGCAGTGCATCGCCCGGGCCCGTGACCGGGAAGATCCCTTCCGGCTCATGGGATTCGGCCACCGGGTCTACAAGACCTTCGACCCCCGGGGCAAAATCATGAAAAAGATGTGCGACCTGGTCCTGGCCAAGGTGAACCGCCGGGATCCGCTCCTGGATATCGGCCGGCACCTGGAAGAAGCCGCCCTGGAAGACAGCTATTTCAAGGAAAAAAACCTGTATCCCAATGTGGATTTTTACGCCGGCATCGTGCTGCGGGCCTTGGGGATTCCCACCAACATGTTCACGGTGATGTTCGCCATCGGCCGGCTGCCGGGCTGGATCGCCCAGTGGAAAGAGGACATGTCCGACCCGGAAATGCGGATTTCCCGGCCCCGCCAGATCTACACGGGCAATACGGTCATCGATTACGTGCCCATTGACCGGCGGAAATACGAAAACGGTAGCGCCTGACATCCGCCGCCCATGACCTGGATCATCGCCCACAGGGGGGCCCGGAGCCTGGCCCCGGAAAACACCCTGGCCGCAGCCCGGGTTGCCCGCCGTCTGGGGGCCCATGCCTGGGAAACCGATGTCCAGGTCACCCGGGACGGCCGCCTGGTGCTGTTCCACGACCCGGACCTGCTCCGGTGCACCAATGCCCGGGAAAAACTGACAGACCTGCGGACAGCCCGCCGGCAGGAATTTCTGCTGGCCGGGTTTACCCTGGCCGAACTCAACACCCTGGACGCCGGGTCCTGGTTCGAAAAAACCGACCCGTTTTCCACCATCCGGACCGGCCGGGTGACCCCGGCCGACCTGGCTGGATTCAAAAATGAAAAAATCCCCTGCCTGGCGGACGGGCTGGCCCTCACCCGGCACCTGGACTGGCGGATCAATCTGGAACTCAAGGACCACGGCACCGACCCCGCCCTGTTTTACACCGTGGACACCACCCTGGCGGTGATCCATGACACCCGGATCCCCCTGCACCAGGTAGCGGTCTCCTCCTTCAACCATGACTGGCTGCACCATATCCGGCAGGTGCGGCCCGACATCGCCGTCCAGGCCCTGGTGGGGGAATCGCCGGCAGACATGGCCGCATTTGCACCCGGCGCCTTTGACGCCTACAACCTCAACGCCGGCCTTGTGGATCCCGCTTTTGTTTCCCGTCTGGTGCACCAGGGGTTTGAGGTCAACCTGTTCACCGTGAACGATCCCGTTGCCGCAGACCGCTTCATCCGTGCCGGGGCCAGCGGCATCATCACCGATTTCCCCCAGTTTTTCTGAACTTTCATTCTCACTCAAAAAAAATAACGCGTTGTTTTAAAAGTATTTGACATTTTTAACGCGTTGTTTTAAAAAATTTTCATGAAAAGATCAGCATCACAGCATCTGGACAACTGGCTGGCGGATAGCAATCGCAAACCCCTGGTGATCCGGGGTGCCAGACAGGTGGGGAAAACCTGGCTGGTCAGAGATCTGGCAACCCGCCACAACCTGACGCTCATCGAATTGAACTTTGAAAGAAACCCGTCTCTTGCCGACCTTTTCAACACCAACGATCCCCGGGAAACACTTCTGAACCTGGAATCGGAATTCAACACATTGATTGATCCGAAAAACATGCTGATATTTCTGGACGAAATCCAGGCCGCCCCCGAGATATTTGCCAAACTCCGCTGGTTCAAAGAAGATATCCAGGATCTGGCCCTTATTGCCGCCGGATCATTGCTGGAATTTTCCCTCAATACCTATCAATACAGCATGCCGGTGGGCCGGATCTCATATTTTTATCTGGAGCCGTTTTCATTTTTTGAATTTCTGGACGCAACCGGAAATCAATTTCTGTTGGAAAAACTGATCCGCTTTTCAATGAATGATACCATACCGCTATCGCTTCATGAAAAAGCCCTGAAGCTCTACCATACCTACTGCCTTGTGGGCGGTATGCCTGAAGTTCTTCAAAAATGGGCCGACACCGGTGACCTGAATGCCTGCATGAAACTTCAGCAGGATCTGCTGGCAACCTTTCGGGACGATTTTTATAAATATGGAGACCGGTTTGATCCGGACCTGCTGTATAAACTTTTCATTTCCGTGTGCCGGCAGATCGGTTCCAAATTCGTGTACAGTCAGGTAGACCCTTCTGCGGCATCCCCGGCGGTAAAAAACGGCTTGACGCTGCTGTGCCAGGCCCGTGTATTTTCACTGATCCGTCATACCAGCGCCAATGGTCTGCCTCTGGGCGCCGAATCCAATGACAAGTTTTTCAAAATACTGCTGACAGACACCGGCCTGGTATCTGTT
>DATHSR010000503.1:0-2969 GCA_035464035.1 Desulfotignum sp.
AATGGTGTCAAGATCCCGGATGCCTCCGCCCACCTGGATGGGTACGCTCACCCGATCCAGGATGGCTGAAATGGAATCAAAATTGACGGAAGATTTGGCAAACGCCCCGTCCAGATCCACCACATGAATCAATTGGGCTCCCTGGCTTTCCCATTTTACCGCCATGGCTGCGGGATCATCCGCATAAAGGGTTGCGTCCGCCATGCGGCCCTGAAGCAATCGGACACATTTGCCCTGTTTGATGTCAACTGCTGGTATGATGATCATAGGTCATATCTTTTTTGTGTCTGATGATGATGGGGTTTCAGGCCAAGCCCCTAAAGGATCCCTTTGCTGGAAAGGGTGCCGCCGATCCGGTCGTTCACCCGGGTTGCCTGGTGCACAGTCCGTCCCAGGGCCTTGAAGATGGATTCCAGCACATGGTGTTCATTGACACCGTAGTACCCATTGATATGAAGGTTCAACCCGCCTTTCACACAAAAGGCCTGAAAAAACTCCTTGGCGAGGAAGGCGTCAAAAGCGGTGCCGGATCTAAGATTTTCCGGAAAATGATACACCAGATACGGCCGGTTGGACAGATCGATGGTGACCCTGGAAAGGGCCTCATCCATAGGCACACAACTGTCGCCAAACCGCTGTATCCCGGTTTTGTCCCCCAGGGCCGTCGCCAGTGCCTGGCCGAGGACCAGCCCGACATCTTCCACGGTATGGTGAAGATCCACACCCAGATCCCCGGCTGCAATGATTTTAAGATCAAAAAAACCATGCACACAAAAAGCGGTGAGCATATGGTCAAAAAAAGGGATCCCGGTTGAGATGTCTGCGTTGCCGGTTCCGTCCAGATCCAGCTGGACCTCTATTTTTGTCTCTTTGGTCTGTCTTGAGACCCTTGCATCCCGAGCCATGAAAAAAATCCTTGAAACCAAGTGTGGGCCGTTGTATGGTCTTTCGCCCATCTGCAATTCAATGAACGGTTTGAATCAATCCGGAAATAATAGGCAAAACCCTTTGTAATGTCAATGGATTTATCACAACACACCGATATCCGGCCTGCCGGCGGGCCAATCCGCTGTCAGGTCAGTATCAGGAAATTGAGACTGCCTGACCTATCGGATCAATTTGACAATCTGTCTGAAATGATCCCCCTGGGCCCGGCGCATCAATTCAAAGAACACCATCTCCACCGAGGTGATCCGGGCACCGGACTGCAGAATTCTCTGAAGGCCGACCTGTTTGTTTTCAAGGGTTCTGGATGACACGCAGTCAGATACCACCTGGACCGCATATCCTTTTTCAAGCAGTTCATGGGCGGTCTGAAACACGCAGATGTGGGTTTCTATGCCCGTGATCAGGATCTGATCTCTGGACAGGGCCGTGAATTTTTCCATGAAAACCGGTTCCTGGCAGCAGGAAAAACTGTCTTTCTCAATGGGCGTGGCCTGGCCCATCAACTGCCGGATGCCGTCGATGGTGGGGCCCAGTTTGGCGGGAATCTGCTCCATCCAGAGAATGGGAATACCCAAAATCTGCATTCCCTTGATGAGTATTTCCAGGGATTTGAACAGGGTTTCCTTTTCGTGCATCAACTGGGCCAGCTGACCCTGGACATCCACCAGCAGCATGACGGTTTTTTCCGGGGAAAACATGGGCATACTCCTTATTTTTTTCTTTACAAAAAATTTTTCCTGATAAACTATCTAACAGGTCTTCGACAAAAACAAGGTTTTTTGATATCATAAACCGATTTGCTTGCAACATACCGGTCTGCCGGGCCGTTGGCGCTCCGGCCGCAGCACCCTGAAAACCAGGCGGCTCAAAGGCAGCCCCAAACCGGAACAGGATGACCCATGAAACAGTACAGCCGGCACTTTCGATACGGTCTGCTGGTGGTCCTTGCCCTGATTTGGTCGGCCTGCGCAGGCCGGACTCCCCCGGAACCGGCGGCGCCGGTGACGGCACCCGACCCATCCGATCTGACACCCACCCGCAGAATCATCGTCCAGGCAGCCATGGAAAGCATGGGTGCGCCCTATCGCTGGGGTGGACACACGCCTGAACAGGGATTTGACTGCAGCGGCCTGGTGGTGTATGCCTACCAGACCGCCGGCCTTCCATTGCCCCGGACCGCCAGGGAGCAGTTCCAGCAGGGAAAACAGATCAACCGGCGGCAATTGCTGCCCGGAGACCTGGTCTTTTTCAACATTCCCAGAAAAAGAACCGATTTTCATGTGGGGATCTATACAGGCAGCAACCGGTTCATCCATGCTCCCGGCCGGAAAAGGCAGGTCATCCGCTCAGACCTGGACAATCCATATTTTCACAACAACTATGCGGGCGCACGGTCGTTTTTCTGACTTGCACGTGCTTTGTGCAAACGGTTCCAGGCCTTTTCAAAGACCAGAGCTTCACATGTCTGTATCATTAAAAAACAGGGGGTTCACTGTTGACAAATTATTATAAGACACCGCACATTCACAACACAGAAAACGTATGCTAACATTTACGCCAACACCACAACAGGTTTTAAATAAGGTCAAAAGGAAAATTTTTCAATCCGGCACACATACGGAAAAAGTGCCGGCAGGCCTTAATAAAACACTGCATTTATGCAAATGGAGGCGGTGCCGTGACAAAGCAGACAGGCAAAGACTACCGGGCAAAAAACAGGGCCCGGCTGAAAAAATTCTATAAGCGCCAGGCTGCATCAGGAAAGAAAAGGATTTCCGCAATCTTATCAGGCGATGCATATTCTCTTTTACTGCGTGAAAAGGAAAAAACAGGCGCCACCATATCAGATATTGTTCAGACAGCGTTATCCGCAGCATACAGCCGGAAACCGGAGCCTGAAAACACGGCGGCACAGGCGCAAGAAAATCCGCGTGGAACCGGGAGGATCATACTCTCCCAGATGGATTTATTCAGACAAGATCATATTGACCGGATACCTGATTTTACCGGCTGGCCCCTGG
>DATHSR010000504.1:0-4006 GCA_035464035.1 Desulfotignum sp.
GACCTGGTGCAGGTGGAACAGGCCCTGGAAGAGAACCTGGCCCCCCATCTGGACCTGGTGCGGCGGATCGCCGCCCATCTGCTGTTCAGCGGCGGCAAGCGGCTGCGGCCCCTGCTGTTTCTCCATGCCGCCCGCATGTGCGGATACCGGGAAAAAGATGCGGTGCGGTTTTCCACCATTTTCGAGTACCTGCACGCCGCCACCCTGCTGCATGACGATGTGGTGGACGGGGCCGCGATGCGCCGGGGAAGGGCCGCGGCTCACACCCGGTGGCCGGCCGCCCAGGTGGTGCTCACCGGAGACTTTCTGCTGGCCCGGGCCCTGGATATTGCAGCCCGGACAGAAAATCCCCGGGTGATCTCGGTGATTGCACAGATCACCCGGGAGATGTCGGAGGGAGAGATCGACCAGATGGAAAAAAAAGGCCGGACCGACCTGACCGAATCCCAGTACATGGAAATCATCGCGCGTAAAACCGCAGTGCTGATCCAGGGGGCCTGCCGGTGCGGGGCGATACTGGCCGGGGCGGCCCCGAACGCAGAGCAGGCGCTGGCGGATTACGGGTATCACCTGGGCATGGCCTTTCAGATGGCCGATGATCTGCTGGATTATACCGCCACCGCCGCCGAGCTGGGGAAAAACCCCGGGGCGGATATCCGGGAGGGCAAACTGACTCTTCCCCTGATCCACAGCCTGGCCAAAGCCGGTCCCGAAGACCGGGAATGGATGGAAAAGAGGCTGGCTGATCCGGACGTCGATGCCCCGGGGTTTGACCGGTTAAAGGAAAAACTTGTGGCCCTCGATGGAATAACCTATACTTACAAAAAAGCGAAGTCCCATGTGGAAAAAGCAAGGCAGGCGCTGGACCATTTTGATGCGTCGGCATCCAGAACCGTTTTAACCTTAATCGCAGACTATGCCATCCGCAGAAAGGTGTGATCATGGGTATCAGAAAACAGGCATTGATTTGGGCCGGGATCCTGGCAGGACTGTTCCTGCTGCTGGATACCGGTTTTGCCGCCCCGAAAGACAATGTGTTGACCACCGTGACCACAGGGTCCCGTCAGATTGCAGGGGAAGATATTTCCGGGGCCCGCCAGGCGGCGGTGTCCGCCGCGCTGGAGCAGGCACTTGTCAATGCCGTTGCCCAGGTGGTATCTCCCCAGGTGTTTGCCGCAAACCTGGCGTTTCTCTATGACCGGATTCTGCCGTCTGCTCAGGAATATGTGGTGCTTTTCAAGGTCCTGGGGGAGGCCACCCACAAAAACCGTTACCTGGTGGGGGTGGAATCCCGCATCAATCTGGCGATGCTGGAGCAGACCCTCACCGATGCCGGGATTATCAATGTGGATACGGGCCGGCCGGCGGTCCTGCTGCTCATTGCCGAGCAGACCCCCGGGGATGTGCTGCCCAGATACTGGTGGGGAAACAATCCGGCGCAGTACCTGTCCCATGCGGAAGCCCGGATCGCCCAATTTCTGGAGCAGAACCGGTTCAAGATGGTTGGAATGGGCCAGGAACGGCCGGTCCCTGCATCTTACGATATCCGGTTCCCGTCCATTTATGACAAGGCTTCGGCCATGGATCTGGCAGAGCGGCTGAATGCGGACCTGGTGGTGCTGGGCCGGGCAGGGGCTGCAGAATCCATCAACCGCATGGGGGATGAAAAAATTTTTGATGCGGAGATTCATCTGGAGGTGCTGGATGTGAAGGCCAGACAGCCCCTGGCCGCGGTTGAACACCGGGCCAGCGCCAGACCGGATGCGACCGGGCCGGGAGATGTTCAGGCCCTGAACCAGGCGGCGGACCTGGCGGCCGCTGACATGGTGGAGAAGCTGGACCGGTTCTGGGCACAGAGTCTGAGAAAAGAGACCCGGTTTGATGTTCAGATTGAGGGCAATGGGTTTCTTCCCCGGTTCATCGCTCTGAAGAAGCGGTTTGCCGAGATGCGGGAGATCGAAAATATTCAGCAAAAGGAGGTCGGGTCCGACCACGCGGTCATTGAAGTGATCTACAAGGGAAGCCCGTCCCATTTTGCGGACAGTATCATGCGCACGTCGTTTGACGGGTTCGGCATTGACATTGTTGAAGTGACGGACAGCGTTGTGAAGATTCGTTTCATTGACGGTGCCGGCGGATGATCCCGGGTCCACAGACCCGAAGGGTCAGGAAAAAATACCGGCATGCGGGCGGTCACGTTTTTCTTGACAGCCCCTGGTGTTTCTGGTAAAAGATTCAAGCTGTTTTAAAGGCGCGTAACTCAGTTGGTAGAGTGCTACCTCGACACGGTAGAAGTCAGCGGTTCAAGTCCGCTCGTGCCTACCACCAAAAAAACCAAGGGGTCAGGAAGCATTTCCTGACCCCTTGTCTGATTTTTGAGACAAGGAAGCCCCCTGATGAAAACCATGGCCACCCAGCTTGCCCTGCTGCTCAAAACCGGTGCCAAACGGAGCAACGGCTGGATTCTGCTCAAATTCGCAGTGATGCTGGCTTTTCTTTTTACACTGTTTTCCGTGCTTTTCCATGTTCTCATGCTGTATGAAGGCCGCCAGTACTCCTGGGTCACCGGGTTTTACTGGACCCTGACCACCATGTCCACCCTGGGGTTCGGCGATATCACCTTTCACAGCGATATCGGCCGGCTGTTTTCCATGGCGGTGCTGTTCAGCGGCATCGTGTTCCTGCTGGTGATGCTGCCCTTTACCTTTATCCAGTTCTTCTACGCCCCGTGGCTGGATGAGCAGAACAAATCCCGGGCCCCCAAGTCGGTTCCGGAAACCATGTCCGGCCATGTGATCCTGACCTATTTTGATCCCGTGGCCGTCATGCTCATTGAAAAACTCCAGCAGTACGGATTTGCCTATGTCATCGTGACGTCGGAGCTGCAATCTGCGCTGGATCTGCATGACAGGGGCTACCACGTGGTGCTGGGGGAACTGGACGATCCAGAGACCTACCGCCGGCTGCGTATCGATCAGGCCGCCCTGGTGGCGGTGCTCAATGATGATATCGCCAGCACCAACATCATCTACACCATCCGGGAAACCAGCAGCCTGGTCACCACCGTGACCAACGCCGACCTGGATGATTCTGTGGACATCCTGAAGCTGGCCGGCAGCACCCATGTGTTCCAGTTCACCAGAATGCTGGGTCTGGCTCTGTCCCGGCGGGTTCTGGGCGTCGACCTGCATGCCAATGTCATCGGCCGGTTTGATGACCTGCTCATTGCCGAAGCGCCGGCCATGCGCACCTGGCTTCAGGGAAAGACCATGGCCGAAAGCCGGCTGAGGGAGAAGTGCGGCGTGACGGCCGTAGGGATCTGGGAGCAGGGCCAGTTCAAGATTCCCGGTCCAGGTACCCGGATCAGGGAGTCCACCGTTCTGGTGCTGGCCGGAACCAAGGCCCAGCTGGAGCAGTTTGACCAGTCCATTGCATCGGAAGACAACCGAACCGCCGCCGGGGGACCGGTGATGGTGCTGGGCGGGGGCCGGGTGGGCCAGGTGGTGGCGGATGCCCTGGCACTTCGGGGGATCGATTTCAGGGTGGTGGAAAAGAAACCGGGCCTTGCGGAGAAACGGGCCAATTTCATCCACGGCAGTGCGGCGGACCGTAATGTGCTGATCGAGGCCGGCATCGAAAACGCGCCGTCCATTATCATCACCACCCATGACGACAGTCTCAATATCTATCTGACCATCTACTGCCGCAGCCTGCGGCCGGATGTGCAGATCATCAGCCGGGCCAGCCTGGACCGGAACATCAACACCCTCCACCGGGCCGGTGCCAACCTGGTGATGTCTTTCAGCTCCCTGCTTACCACCACCATCATGAACCTGATTCAGCCCCAGAAAATGGTCATGCTCTCCGAAGGGCTGAATGTGTTCCGCATGGGCCTGAGTGCCAGGCTGGAGAACAAGGTGCTGCGGGATGTTCAGATCCGTGAGAAAACCGGGTGCAGCGTGGTGGCGGTGAAAAGAGACGAAAAACTGATCATCAACCCGGATCC
>DATHSR010000505.1:0-1597 GCA_035464035.1 Desulfotignum sp.
ACCCCGGCGGCAGCTCCATCATGGTGACCACCACCTGGTGGTGAAGCCCGGCATCGGTGATGCACTGCCCGGAATACACCAGGTTGCGCACGTCGTTCAAGGCGTCAAAATTGCGGATATGGGTCATGCCGTGTTTTTTGAACATTTTTGCGTGCAGATCGATCATGTCCTTTGGCTGGGCTGACAGGGCCACCACATTGATCCCCCGGGCCAGGGTCTGGAGACGGGCATCCGGCCCGGCCGCTTTCCGGAACCGGTCCATCATGGAAAACGCGGATTCGCCGCAGTACATGAACAGGCTCTGGAAACGGGCCCCGCCCCCGGCTTCCAGATGCTCGATACCGGCATCCACGGCCGCTTCCACCGCCGGCAGAAAATCATCGGTCAACGCCCGGGCCCCGAAAACCGACTGGAATCCGTCCCGGAACGATGTGTCCATAATTTGAATTTTTTTCATCGATACCTTCCTTGAGGTTGATTGATATCCGCTGTCTTCAGCGCCGTGTCTGCGCCCGGTGGGCGGCTACCGCCGCACTGATGATTGCGGTCAGTTTTAAATTGTCGCCGGAAGATGCTGGGTTTTTTCTGGGTCTGACCGGTTTTTTTGCCGTGGCCAGGGAAATTTCCTTTGCCGTGAACGGGGCCAGCAGTTTTGAAAAAAGGAAGATGAGAAGCAGCAGAAGCACGAGAAAACAAAACACCACCCCCATACCCAGTATGGTGAGCTTGAGTCCCTGAATAATCATTTGATCTCCAGACACGCCTTTTTCAAGGTCGTTATTCAATATTATTCACCCATTTACATACCCAAGAAATCCCCTAAAGTAAAGTCAGGAAAACCATTAATTTTCTGTAAGAATTTTTCTGATCCGCTGCATTGCCGGTCTGATTTCATCTGCAGGCGAAAGAATCAGACCTGAAATGTCTTCGATTAAATCCCTGCCGTCACAAAACAGGACATAAGAATTCCTGCTGTCACGCACGAGCGCTCTGTGTCACCACAAAGGGCACGAAGAACATGACGTGTTTTGAGGCAGGGTTGACTGCGCATCCAGCCGCCCGGGTCAAGCAATCATCCCATGCCAGGTCCTGTGAAAACATTTCTTTTATCCAGGCATGATGGTTGCTTAAGGGTTTTGTCAACCCGGGCCTGCCTGTCATGCCCGCTAACCTGTCACCCCACTACCGACATAAGGAGACATCATGCAGAACGCCGATGCGCCCGCAGAAACGCTGATCGTCGAAGATGACGAGCCTCCCAGCGGAAGGCTTGCCATAGACACCCTGTACCCGGCCCCCCCGGCCGGACAGGATCCCTTTCACCTCACCCGCCCGGTATTCATCCTGCCGGCAAAAAAAAATCCCCCCCTGCGCTGCAAAAAACTGTGCCCGGAAACCAGGGCATTTCAAAAAAAATTCTTTCCCCGGGCCACCGCCCGGAACTGGCATGACTGGCAGTGGCAGGTGCGCAACCGGATCCATACCTATGACCGGCTCAACCAGATACTGACCCTTTGCCCGGACGAATTTGTGGCGGACAAAACATCCCAGCTGCCCTTGAGCATCACCCCTTATTATCTGAGCCTGATTCCGGCCC
>DATHSR010000506.1:0-3775 GCA_035464035.1 Desulfotignum sp.
GGCAAGCTGCATGATCTCCCGGTTCGTCAACACATAGGTTTCACGCTCTTCTTTGGAAGTCTTCAGGTTTTTGGTGGGCCTGGTTTTGGCATACACCATTTTCTTTTCCTTGGAACCACGGATTTTTTCAATAATTGGATCGATTCCGTCCTTTCCCAGAAATGGCTTAAAAACCGTATACTGATCCGGGTTGACCGTCCCCTGAACCACATTTTCTCCAAGGCCCCATGCCGCGTTTATCAGAACCACATCAGGAAATCCGGAATCCGTGTCCAGGGTGAACAACACCCCGGAACCGGCCAGATCGGAACGGACCATCTTTTGAACACCAACGGAGAGCGCGACTTTCATGTGTTCAAATCCCTTTTCTTCCCGGTAGGCAATGGCCCGGTCGGTGAACAGGGAGGCCATGCATTTTTTGCATGCCGCAAGCAGGGCATCTGTTCCGCTTACATTCAAAAACGATTCCTGCTGCCCGGCAAAACTTGCCTCCGGCATATCCTCGGCCGTGGCGCTGGACCGGGCCGCCACATCCACATCTTTTGCCTCGTACCGGTCGGCAAGGTCTTTATAGGCAGCGGCGATTGCCTGTGAGACGTCTTCAGGCATTTCTCCCTGCTTGAACAGATCCCGGATGGCCTGCCCCGTTTTCTGCAATGATGCCTCTTTTTGCTGATACGCTTTGAGCAGTTTTATGATCTTGTCCTGCAGCTGGTTTTTTTTGATGAATGCCCAATAGGCGGTTGTAGTCGTGGCAAACCCGTCCGGAACTAGAATGTGTTTTTTCTTAAGTGCCCGGACCATCTCTCCCAGCGATGCATTCTTGCCCCCGACCTCGCCGACATCTTCTGAGTTCAGATCTTCAAACCATCTTACGTAATTGACTTGTTTTGCGTTATTCATACTATATCTCCTGCAAATACTATCTTTTTTCAGCCCTGAATTCATTTTTTTGCCGGCATCAATCATCTGCAAATCACTCTGACAAACGGTTAATTGAATCTGGATCTGGCCGACTTTATCGACTCTCCCAGTGACGTCCACGCAAGGTCAATACCGGCCTTAAGATCTTCCCATGCAGATTCACCAGCTGCTTTGAGCTCTGTCAGCTTTTTCTGGGCCGCTTCCTGTTTGGTGCGCAACTCTTCGATCTGCTTGTAATATTCAAGCTTGGCCTGGGCATCTGCCTTGTCAGCTTTTGCTTTCATCTTATCGATGCCGATTTTCCATTCTTTCAGCTGTGCCTCTAACTTTTTTTCATACGCTTCTTTCTTGCTCATTGCTTTCTCTCCTTTTTTGATGTGATTTCATGGAACAAACCTTTCATTTTCAAAACCGTTCACACGACAATCTGGTTGTTTTCTAAACCCTGCACATCTTGAACAATGTCAGGACAATTGGGGTCGCAGGTCCATTCTCCATCCACAATGAACTTGTATTCATAGGTGCCTTTGGGCAGTATCTTGATTTTTTTCCATATGCCTGTCTCATCTTTTTTCATGGCATCCGAATCCCGGGACCATCGATTGAAACTGCCTGCAAGCACAACTTTTTGGGCGTCCGGTGCAAAGACCTTGAATATAACCCGTTTCTTTTTTTTCTCAGCCATCATTTTTTCTCCTCGTAACTGTGATTGTTTTTTCATCCGACCAGTATGGCAACCGCTTTTGCTGGAAGCATCAGGGTGGTGTTTTGGACGACAAAACCATCCTCTGATGACAGGACCATTGTTTTGCCTTTTGCGGCGGCACAGGAAATTATCCTGGGTGACTCTGCAAAATTGCACACGATCAGCACAGGTCCGCGTATCATGGTCAGCCAGCGTTCTGTTTCGTCATAAAAAACAGAGACCCGATCCATTATTCCATCTGTTAAAGACCCCTGGCTGCGCCGGAGCGCGATGAGCGACTGGTGCCATGCCAGCATCTGGTTATGGGCATCCTGCTGCAGTTCATCCCAATTAAGCCTGGATGTCACAAAGGTATCTTCTGCCTGGGGATCGGGAATGTTTTGGCCTTCCCATCCAAATGCGGCAAATTCTTTTCTTCGGCCTTTTTTCACCGCCTCTCCGAGCCCGGACTCCTGGTGATCGGTAAAATATAAAAACGGTGTCGCAGCCCCCCACTCTTCCCCTTGAAACAGCATGGGCACAAACGCAGACGTCATGACCAGGGCAGCACCGATTTTCAAAAGACCTGGGGAAAGCAGCCGGCTTGTGCGCTCGCCCAGCGCACGGTTGCCCACCTGGTCATGGTTTTGCAGACACCCCACAAACCGGGTGCCGGAAATTCCGGTGGCGGGCCGTCCATGACAGCGGCGGCGGTAAGCAGAATAAATTCCGTCGTACGCCAACCCCCGGGTCAAGACCTTGGCCAACTGACCCAGGGTGCCGAAATCCTTATAGTAACCCTGGGTTTCACCGGTCAGTACCGCATGCAGGGCATGGTGGAAATCCTCGTTCCACTGGGCGTGGATACCGTATCCCCCCACCGCTGGAGAACGGATCACCCGCGGGTCATTCAGATCGCTTTCTGCGATGAGAACAAGATGCCGGCCCAGGGCTGCTTCCAGATTTTTTACGGCACTGGCAAGGGCTTCCAGAAAATGGGTGGCAGATGTATCCAAGATGGCATGGACC
The DNA here is from genome assembly GCA_035464035.1 of Desulfotignum sp. Lineage (GTDB taxonomy): Bacteria > Desulfobacterota > Desulfobacteria > Desulfobacterales > Desulfobacteraceae > Desulfotignum. Next base: position 2,639 of record DATHSR010000506.1, read on the forward strand.
GCATCGATGCGCAGTCCATCAAAGTGGTAGTCCTGCAGCCACATGGCGGCATTGTCTATAAAAAACTGCCGCACTTCATGGCTGTCCTGTTCATCAAAATTAATTGCCTCCCCCCAGGAGGTGGCATACCGGTCAGTGAAATACGGCCCGAACTGGTTCAGATAATTCCCCGCAGGCCCCAGATGGTTGTACACCACATCGAGCAGCACCGCCAGACCGCGATGGTGACAGGCATCCACCAGGCGTTTCAGCCCTTCTGGGCCGCCGTAAGCCTGGTGGGGGGCATACAGATCCACGCCGTCATACCCCCATCCGCGGTCACCGGAAAACTGGGACACCGGCATCAGTTCCACATGGGTGATCCCCAGCGCCACCAGATGATCCAGGCGGCTGATGGCTGCCTCACAAGTACCCTCAGGGGTAAACGTTCCCAGGTGCAGTTCATAGATGACGGCTGATCCCAGGGGCGGCTGCTGCCAGCCGGCATCTGTCCAATCAAAAAGAGAATGGTCCACCCATCTGGAAAAACCATGTATGCCATTGGGTTGCCAGGGGGAGCGTGGATCCGGAAACGGTCCGTTGCCGTCCACCGCAAACGCATAATCAACGCCGTGCTGCACAAAAGGGGCATCCACATGCCACCAGCCGCCTGCCGCTTTTGTCATGGCCAGCACCTGATCGCTGCTGTGTAATGTTACTTCATGGGCATTCGGTGCCCAGACACGCATATCTACCATAAGGGTTATTTCCTTTTCATCAGCAGGCCCACAGGAAAACGGTGCAGCAGTTCCTGGAGCTGAACAGCACCGCCGTCCGTATCATCACCGGTCAGAACATTGTGCCATTTTCCCGAAGGCAGTTCCACAATGGTATCGTCCCAGTGATTATTCAGGCCCATAACAAGCCTTGGGGCCAGAGAGATCACATCCTGTCCCCGAACAAACGCCACCAGATGGTCTGCTTTTCTGCCGGTGGCATACAACGGGCAATAACCGGCCCCGGGACCAAAAAATTCCGGATGGGCACGGCGCAGATGCAGGGCCTGCCGGATGATCCAGAGCTTGGGCAGGCCTTTGTCCATTCCGGCCAGAACCGCTTCAGGGTCCAGCTGCGGCAATTGCCTGAGCAGGCGGCGGC
>DATHSR010000507.1:0-2642 GCA_035464035.1 Desulfotignum sp.
CCAACACCTGTCCCGACATGCTCAAGCCTTTTGCCCTCAAACGGTATCAGGAGCATAAACTCATGGGTGAGACCGCCGCACTGGTCAGTTACACCCCGGACAATTAAATCAGCTGAACACAATTTTTACGAGATTCAAGGAGAAGATACCATGGCGTTGACAATTACATGTCCGATCTGCGGCAAAAGGAACGGATATGAGTTCCGTTACGGCGGAGAGGAAAAAGGTCCCAGACCTGATGAAAAAGATCTGACCCCTGAAAGCTGGTGCGATTATGTCCACATGAACAAATGCGTGGCAGGTGTCCAGCAGGAATGGTGGTTTCACCGGGATGGATGCGGTTCATGGTTTACCATCTTCCGGGATACGACGACAAACCTTGAAAAGGAAACACCGGAGGCAAAAGAATGATGAACAGATTCAATCATCTGCCCACATTGAAAATCGATACCAGCGAGAAAATTCCCTTTACCTACAAGGGAAAGCAGTATTACGGCACCAAAGGGGATACCGTTGCCACGGCCCTGTATGCCAATGGGGTCAGAATTTATGCCAGAAGCCTGAAATACCACCGCCCCAGGGGGCTTTACAGCATGGACGGCGAATGCTCCAACACCCTGATGGAGGTCAACGGCGTCCCCAATGTCCGCACCGAAACCACCCTGCTCAAAGCCGGCATGTGATCAAGGAGCAGAACGTCAAATGCTCGGCGGAAAATGACATGCTCGGGTTCATCGACAAGATGGACTGGGCCATGCCTGCCGGGTTTTACTATGACACCATGCACAAGCCCGCCAGAATCTGGCCCGTGGCCATGAAACAGATCCGCAAGGCCGCAGGTATCGGCAAGCTGTCCCCGGACCACCACATGCCCGGCAAATATGATGAAATCTATCCCACCTGTGATGTCTGTGTCATCGGCGGCGGGCCTGCCGGCATGAAAGCCGCCCTGGCAGCCGCTCAAAAAGGGCTGCGGGTGATTCTCATGGAAGCCCGTCCCTGGCTGGGGGGTCATTTTGAATACCGCACCACCGACTATGTCAGCCGTCAGACCCACCACGACCGGGCCGTACAGCTGGCAAAGGAAGTGGAAAAAACCGAAAATATCCGGGTGTTCACCCACACCGCCAATGTAGGGGCCTACAACAACAACCTGATCACCGGATTCCAGATCGGCACGGAAAAGGACGCTTTCACCGAGCGGTACATCGAAATCCGGGCCAACAGCGTGGTGGTGGCCACCGGGTGCATCGAGCGGCCGCTGCTGTTTGAAAACAACGAGCGGCCCGGCGTGATGCAGGCAGGCTGCGCCCTGCGCCTGGCCAACACCTATGGGATGCTGCCCGGCAAGACCGGGGTGTTTTCCATCGGCCATGACCTGGGACTGGAAGCGGCTGTGGCTCTCCAGGATCTGGGGATGTCCGTTCCCGTTATCGCGGATATCCGGGAAGACGGCCAGGACCCGGCCCTGCTCAAGGCGGTGGCGGACCGGAAAATTCCCCTGCTCAAAGGCTGGGTGGCCACCGAGGCCCTTGGCAGCAAACAGGTGAAAAAAGTCACCATCAAAAGCCTGGACGGCACCGCGGAAAAAACCTTTGACTGTGACGTATTGGTGGCATCCGCCGGATTTACGCCCCTGACCGGGCCGTTGGTGGTGAACCAGGCCAAACTCAAGTATGACACCCACACCAACTTTTTCCTGCCCACGGACCTGCCCAAAAAAATGCATGCAGCCGGGCGGCTGCTGGGATTTGAAAACAGCCGGTCCATCGAGGCCTCCGGTCACCTGGCCGGCCTTCAGGCCGCCTTTGACTGTGAAAACGGCTCCAGTGCGGAACTGGGTGAGGCCAAAAAAGCCCTGGAAGAACTGCCCGGTCCTGCCCGGGGTACCAAGCTGGTCATGGCACCGGTCAAGGGCAGAAAAACCTTTATCTGCTTTGATGAGGACACCAGCATTAAAAACGTCAAACAGTCCATCGACAAGGGGTTTGACGTACCCGAGCTGATCAAGCGGTTCTCCGGCGCAGGCCTGGGACCCGGCCAGGGCGGAATTCCAGGACACAACCTGCCCCTGTTCACCGCCAAATACCAGGCATTGCCGGATATCAAGATCCGGCCCACCACGGTACGGCCGCCCCTGGTGCCCACCTTGATCGCCACCTATGCCGGCACCAACCACACCATGCTCAAAAGAACCCCCATCGATGACCTGCAGCGTAAAGACGGCGGGATCTTCAGGAACATCGGCGTATGGCAGCGGGCCCGGTATTTTTCCAAGGATTTTTCCTGTAAAAAGGAAATTGAAAATGTCAGAAACAACGTGGGCATGCTGGACGGCTCCACCCTGGGAAAATTCAGGATCCATGGACCCGATGCCCTGAACGCCCTGCAGCGGGTCTATGTGTCGGATCTGTCCAAAATCAAACAGGGCCGGGTCAAATACACGGCCATGTGCAATGATGACGGGTGTGTCATTGACGACGGCGTGGTGATCAAGCTGGGGGAAAACGACTACTATTTCTCCACCTCCACCGGCCGGGCCGGCCAGACCGTAGAATGGATCCGGTACCACACCCGGTATGACAAATGGAATTTCGCCCTGGTGAATCTCACCGATGCCATGGGCGTCATCAACCTGTCCG
>DATHSR010000508.1:0-6297 GCA_035464035.1 Desulfotignum sp.
TTTTACAAAATATTTGGATCATAACATGTTCCTTTCTTGGCTGTGTTTTCAGGACGGGCATCCGATGCCGCTGTCCTGAAAAGAAAAAAAAACGAAAACAACAATATCCCCGGTATTGGTAAAATTTCATTCCCCAAAAAGCGACTTTCGCCTCTCCCCGGTCCGGCTTCAGCGGATGCGGGGCCATAACCCTCACTTTTCAGCGGTGGCGAACACCAAGGAACGCCGGCAGTTTCGCAAAAAGTTGAGACCTGCGATCTTAAGATTCGCGTCGTGAATGCGAACCGGAAAAAACAACAGGGGTTCCGGCTTTCTCCTCCTAAGAAAGACCGGACGATGCAACTGTCTGCATTGAGATCAAAGGGATGGTTCTTTTGTACACGGTTTTCAGGAATTTTTCAAACGGTTTTTTGAAGGGCCTCAATTTTTTGAACAAGGTTCATTTTTTAGACCAGGGTGGGACGGGAACGCCTGACAAAAAGCGATGTCCAACCGGCGGATCTGCCGTTGCCGGAAAAGACACGGATTCGGATGTCATTTGTTTTCTTTCCGGTATATACTTCATTGGCACACAAAAAAAACCTGATTTTTGAAAGGGGAGGTGCATGCTTTCCGACCGCAGGGTGTTTGTCAAAAAAGTATCCATTGCCCGGGGTCTGGAAACCGCGTTCGATGACCGCGCCTTTGCCTGTCGCACGGACTGGAATCAGGTGCTGACGGTGAGATCCTGAGATGACAAACTGGTCGGTATACCTGCTGGAATGTGCGGACAACTCCCTTTACTGCGGCGTCACCACGGATTTTGAAGCCCGCCTGGTGAAGCACAACCAGGGGACCGCTTCCAGATATACCCGGTCACGGCGGCCCGTGACCCTGGCAGCGGTCCGGGAAAACATGGACAAATCAGCGGCCTTCAAGCTGGAGTACCGGATCAAGCAGCTGCCGGCCGCCTTGAAAATCGCCGCGTTGAAAAAATCACACGGATAGCGCGTTAACTTTCAAAGCGCTTGTTTTCAACACCTTGCTGTAGATCACCTTGGCATCGCCGGGGCTGTAGAAATCGGGCAACGTGGCGGCAACCGCATATCCGCAGCGCTCGTAAAAGGCCCGGGTCGGAGCGTATTTGGGCTGGGACGCGGTTTCCACATAGATGGCGTGTCCCCCGGCCGCTGTGATCTGGTGTTCCATTTTTGACAGAAGGGCCTGGCCCAGGCCTTTTCCCTGGAATTGGGGGGAGACTGCGATCCAGTAAATGTCATAGCCCGCCACTGTGCAGGGGATGGGGCCGTAGCACCCGTATCCCGCCAGGCGGCCGGCCTTTTCGGCCAGGACAAAATCATACCCGCTGGCCGGGCCTTTTTCCAGGCGTTCCGCCACCAGCTCGGCGGCGATCTCCACCTCATCTTCCCTGAAAAATCCGGTGGCAGCCACCAGGTGCCGGATCTTTTCCACATCCTCGGGCACAGGGTCATACCGGAACTGCACGCCTTTTGGGGCGGGCGGGGACAAGGACCGGGTCCGGGTCGGGGTGAACACGGCGTCGGCCAGGCCCTCGAAAAAGTGCCGGGCATTGACCCCCAGGTTCCGGGTTTTGTAGCCCCCTTCCTGGACCACCAGCAGGGGCAGGCCGGCGGCCCCGATCATCTGCCCGTTTTTGAAAAAATCTCTGGGGGTCAGGGACCAGGTGCCGGTGGGATCGTTCCGGGCCGTGTCCAGCCCCAGGCAGACCACCAGAAAATCCGGACCAAATTCAGCGACTTTTGTGAGGGCCCGCATCAGGGCGGTGCGGAAGGTTTTGCCGTCAACGGTTTCTGCCAGGGGCAGGTTGAGATTGAATCCCTCGCCTTCGCCCGTTCCGGTTTCATCGTCAAACCCGGTGAAATAGGGATAGGCAAATTCAGGATGGCCGTGGATGGATATGGTGAGGATATCGGACCGGTGATAGAAGATGTCCTGCTGCCCGTTGCCGTGGTGGTAATCGATGTCCAGGATGGCCACCCGGCCCTGCTCCCGCAGATACCTTGCCGCAACGGCCGCGTTGTTGAAATAGCAGAACCCGCCGAAGGACCTTTGTTCTGCATGGTGCCCGGGGGGCCGCACCAGGGCGTAGGCGATTCTCCGCCCTGCCAGGAGCGTGTCGGCGGCCGTGAGCGCGGCATTGACCCCGGCCCGGGCCGCAGGAAAGGCATTGCGGTGGATGGGGGTGAAGGTGTCGATGCAGTAGTACCCGGGCAGGACCGTGGATTCTTTAGGGGGCCGGGTCTTGTTCCGGATGGGAAACACATAGGGGTAAAGGGATTTGTCCGCCGGCACTTCCTCACAGGCCCGGGCCAGGTAGTCGATGAAATCCGCGTCATGGACACTGTGAATATGGATGTCGGGAAAGGGCCGGGTTTCCAGGGTTTCGAACAGGCCGCTTTTTTCCAGGTGGGACAGGATCCGGGTGATGCGCACCGGGGATTCCACATACCCGCGTTCATGAATGTGGTGGATCTCATGGTCCTGGTTGAGCACCAGAACGATTTTTTCTAAAAATTGGTCATGGACGGCCCGCCGGGTTCTGTGGGGCCGCACATGGCAGAAGGGCCGCACTTTCACCGGGTTGTCCCGGATGGAGGCCACCACCTGCTCCACGTAATCGGCCGGGCACAGGTCTTTGTATTTGCGCTCCAGGATGGCCCGCACCACGGCTTTTGCGTGGGACCGGGAAAGGGGGGCATCGGTTCCCAGGTCATCATACAAAAGATGGGGCATGCAGGTGTCTTCCTTGTTCACCGGGGCTTCATACCCGGTGCCGATGATGGGCCTTGCCCCGTACCGCTCATAGAACCGCATCCGGGCGATGTTGTCTTTGAGCAGGCCGGGATCGCACGCGCCCGGGGTGTCGGGCAGGCACTCAAAGAAAAGGCCTTTGACCTTCAGGGCCGCGCATTCGGTTCTGACCCGTTCGTACAGGGCGCTGCCCAGCCCGCCCTGCAGGGTGTCTCTGGCGGTGGCGATCCAGTCCAGAAAACAGAAATTGATTTCCGGTTCGTGCAGGACCATGGCAAATCCCAGCACCTTGTGCCGCATGTTTTCCGCCACAAACAGGATGGGCCGGAACCGCAGGGTGAAGGGGTTGCGCAGTTTGTCTCCCAGGTGGGTGATCTCCTGTTCTGAAACCGAAGGAAACCGCTTGCCCATGATGGCCTTGACCTGGCGGACGGCATCCTGGTTCACCGGGATGGCATCGTCAAAGATGCGTCTTATTCTGAACATAATCGGGTGGTCACAATCCGGTGGATGCCCTGGGCATAGGACATCCCGGCCCGGTCCAGGGCTGCCGCAAATCCGGCATCCGGGGACAGGCATGGGTTGGTGTTGATCTCCAGGACAAACGGGCGGCCATCCGGATCCACCCGGAAATCCACCCGGGCGTATCCGGCCAGGTGGAACAGGTGCCAGCACCGCCGGGCCAGGACCTCCAGGTTTTCCAGCAGGGGGGCGTCTTCAGGGGGAAAATCGAATCTTCGGGGCGTGTTGCGGTATTCTTGGGAATCTTCCTGCCATTTGGCCTTAAACCCCACCATGGCGGGCCGGCCTGCCGGGGCGTCCGGAAAAAGGATCTCGGCCGGGGGCAGCACCTGCACCCCGGACCGGCCGGCCAGCAGGGAGATATTGAATTCGCGTCCGGAAACGAATTGTTCGGCAAAACAGGCACCGCCCAGGCCGGGGGCCCGCTCTTTCAGCAGCCGGGTCACGGTTTCTGCCGTACCGGTCACGAGATTTTCGGTCTCCAGTCCCAAAGAGCCGTGTTCCCACACCGATTTGATGATCCACAGGACGCCGGGATTTTCCGTGTTCACGGCCTGCCGGGTGCGGGTATGCCCGCTTCCGGAAGGTTCTTTTCCGGCGCTTTTCGGACCGTCGGGTCCGCCGTTTTCAGGGTCCATCCCCCCCAGCCAGGGCAGGTCCGGAGGAAAGGGATTGATCCAGGCAGGGGTGGGCAGGCCGGCCAGATGCAGGCGTTCTTTGGCCATCACCTTGTGGGAGGTGGCAAGCACCGCCGGTGCCGGGCATCCGGTATAGGGGATGCCCAGGGCGTCCAGCAGGGCCGGTACCACATGGATCAGGCTGCCCCGGTTCTCCAGTGACTCCACCAGGTTGAACACCCCCAGGGGCCGGATCGTTTCAAGGGTCTGCTTCAAGGCGGCCAGATCCAGGGTGCAGGGCACCGGTACCGGATGGTATCCCAGAGCGGTCAGGGCGTCGGATACCGCAGCCGCCTGGACCAGCACATCGGCCTCATCGGGACGGTCCGGGGCGGTGACGGCATTGTAAACCACGGCAATGGTGCGGGTCATGCCGGCTCCGGACAGGTGATTTGAACGGGACCCGGCACCCGCTCCAGGGCGGAGGCCAGGATCATGTCGATGAGTCGGACATAGGATGTCCCGAAAAATTCACACACCATGGGCAGATCGGAATAATGGGGCCGCAGCCCTGCCAGGGGGTTCACCTCGATAAAGCAGGGGATGCCGTTTGCATCGCACCGGATGTCGATCCGTCCCCCGTCCCGGCACCCCAGCACCTGCCAGGCGGCCAGGGCCAGGGCTTCCACCTCCCGGATCACCGGGTCCACATCCGGCGACAGCGGCAGGTACTGGACCCGGCCTTTCCAGCCTTCCTTGTTTTCAAAGGAATAGATATCCTTTCCCTGTCCGGCCAGCACAAGAATCTCCATGGTGCCCATCACCTTTGCGCTGGGGCCGGTGCCCAAAAGGCCGGTGGTGAATTCCCGGCCGCTCAGAAACTCTTCGATGAGCACGCCCTGGCCGAACTGGGCCGTCAAGGCCCGGCAGACAAAGGGCAGGTCCTGCCGGTTCTGGACCACGGAGTCTGTTGTGATGCCCATGCCGGTGCCCTGGGCCACGGGTTTGACAAAATACGGCGGGTCAAAGGGCACAAGGCCGGCATCCCCGGGGGTGGCGGCGAGAAAAAACCGCCCCGTGGACAGCCCGGCATCCCGGATGACCCGTTTGGTCAGGGCCTTGTGCAGGGTCAGAGACATCACCAGCGGGTCTGAAAAAGTATAGGGAATCTGGTACAGGTCCAGGATGGCCGGCACCTGGGCTTCCCGGCCCATGCCGTGCAGCCCTTCGGCAATGTTGAACACAAGGTCCCAGCGCTCGCCCCCCACCAGCCTTTCGGTCAGCTCTTTTGCATTGCCGATGCGCACCGGGGTATGTCCCAGGTCTGCCAGGGCCTGGGCGATGGCGTCAATGGTTTCCACGGAATCAAATTCAGCGGTTTCAAGTGCCGAGTATCCCCTGTCCAGATAATCCTGGCGCAGGTCATAGGTCAATCCGATGATCATTGATTTTCTCCTGTGCCCTGTCACCCCTGTGCAGGCACTGCCTGGATCGGATCAGGATAGGTAAAGGATCTGTTTTCATAATTGGTCAGCACCAGGTCGTCGCAGGTGCGGCCGCTCACATAGTCGGGCATCAGCGGGATCTTGCCCCCGCCGCCCGGGGCGTCCACCACATAGGTGGGCACGGCGTAACCGGTGGTGAAGCCTCTCATTCCCTGGATGATATCCAGGCCCTGTCTGATGGGGGTCCTGAAATGACCCGACCCGGTGATGGGGTCGCACTGGTAAAGGTAATAGGGCCGGACCCGCAGGGTCATCAGCCGGTGCATCAGATCGGTCATGGTTTCGACACTGTCATTGACCCCTTTGAGCAGCACGGTCTGGGATCCCAGGGGGATACCGGCATCGGCCAGCAGGGCACAGGCGTCACGGCTGTCTGGCGTACACTCGGCCGGGTGGGTGAAATGCAGGCTCATCCACAGGGGATGATATTTCTTGAGCATTCTCACCAGGGCCGGGGTGATGCGCTGGGGCAGTACCGCCGGCACCTTGGTGCCGATGCGGATGATTTCCACATGGGGGATCCGGCGCAGCCGGGACAATACCCATTCCAGTCGGTCATCGCTTAAGGTCAAAGGGTCTCCGCCGGAGAGCAGGACATCCCTGACACACGGGTTTCCGGCAATATAGGCGATGGCCTTTTCCCAACGGGCCCGGCTGGCACGGATACCGCCGTGTCCCACCACCCGGGACCTTGTGCAGTACCGGCAGTAGGTGGAGCAGAAATCGGTGAGCAGAAACAGAACCCGGTCGGGATACCGGTGCACCAGCCCGGGGACCGGGCTCTGGTGGTCTTCCCCCAGCGGATCATCAGACTCGCAGGGCAGTTTGATCCATTCATTCACCGTGGGCACCACACATCTTCGCAGGGCATGGTCCGGTAC
>DATHSR010000509.1:0-3515 GCA_035464035.1 Desulfotignum sp.
TGATTTTGACAAATGGCAGGCTGCGTTTGACCGGACTGGAATCGACCCGGATTTCTATACCTCCCGGCACCGGGAACACAGCGAGCCCCTGCCCTGGGACCACATTGATACCGGGGTGTCACCCCAGTATCTGGAAAAAGAGTGGGAAAATGCGGCCATCCGGGCCCAGACACCCGACTGCCGGGACCAGGACTGTACCGGGTGCGGGGTCTGCGACTTCAAGCAGATCCGGCCGGTTCTCCATACCGCTTCAGCATTCCCCCCGGACAGCGCTTCAGACGGCCGGAAGATGCCGGCTGATCAAGTTCTTCGGCCGGCGCCGCGGCTCCCGGATGATGCATTTGCCCAATACCTGGTATGGTTTTCAAAGCTGGAAGAAGCCCGGTTTTTCGGACATCTGGAACTGGCTGCCATTGTCCAGCGGGCCGTAAAAAGGGCCGGGCTGACGGTGAAATATTCCCAGGGGTTCAACCCGGGCATGCGGCTGGCCTTTGACAGCGCCCTGCCCGTGGGCATGGAAAGCGAAGAGGAAAGTTTTTCCATCTATCTGGACCGCACCCTGAGCCCCTCCCATATCCGGCAGGCCCTGAACCAGCAGCTGCCCAAAGGTCTGACCGTGACGGAGTGCCGCGTTGCCGGAAAGCATCAGGCCCATGAAACAGCCGTGTACACCTATGAAGTCCGGCTGCCGCCCCCCGGCCTGGAAGAAGAAGCGGTGACCCGGTTCCTGGCACTGCCCGAATTCTGGATGGCAGACAATTCCAAAAAAGGAAAAATCCGGCAGACCGACCTGCGCCAGACCGTGGCCGCCATGGCCTGGCGTTCTCCGGGTAGGCTGGAAATGACCATGCAGCCCTATAATGGCCGGCATCTGCGCCCCACCGCCGTACTGAAGCACTGCTTCGGAATTTCAGACCCGATCCTCGGCCGGGCACGCATCAAGAAACTCAGACAAGGATAATGCCATGGTAAAAGAGCTGGTTGTGAACTGCGCCCCCCATGAAACCCGGGTGGCTCTCCTGGAAAATGGCACCATTGTGGAAGTGTTTATTGAAAGAGAAGATGAAACCAGTATCGCAGGAAACATCTACAAGGGCAAAGTGCAGCGCGTGCTTCCCGGTATGCAGGCGGCGTTTGTGGATATCGGGTTCGACCAGGCTGCCTTCATCTATGTGGATGATGTGCTGGATACGGAAAGCCACAGAATGTACCGCCGGTTCGAGCAGGACCAGGATGTGGAGTCTGAGTCCGATGAGGAGGAAGATGAGCTTTCCCTGGCCAAACAGACCTGGAAACCTTCGTCCCACAGCGATGCCGCCATTGAAGACCTGCTGTTCGAAGGCCAGGAGATTCTGGTTCAGGTATCCAAGTCCGCCATCGGGTCCAAAGGCCCGCGGGTCACCACCCATATTTCCCTGGCCGGCCGGTACATGGTACTCATGCCCACTGTGGACCATATCGGGATCTCCAGACGCATTGAAAATGAACCGGAACGGACCCGGCTGCGGGACCTGCTGGTATCCATACGGGAAAACAGTTTCGGTTATATTCTCCGGACCCAGTCCCAGGGGGTGACAGGGGCCACCATCAAAACGGAAATGGAATTTCTCACCAAGACCTGGGAAGAGATCCTGAACAGAAACCGCATCACGTCAGCGCCGTCTCTGGTTTACAAGGATCTCACCGTCACGTTCCGGGCGGTGCGGGACCTTCTGGCCAGCGAAGCGGACAAGCTGATCATCGACTCTCCGGTGGAGTACGAACGGGTCCGGCAGTTTCTTGAAAAACTGATGCCGGATGTCAACCTGAGCGTGGCCCTTTACCAGGGCCGGGAGCCCATTTTCGACGCCTACAACATTGAAGGGGACGTGGCAAGGGCCCTGAAAAAAAAGGTGTGGCTCAAATCCGGGGGATATATCGTCATCGAACAGACCGAAGCCCTGGTGGCCATCGATGTGAACACCGGAAGGTATGTAGGCAAGCACAATTTTGATGAAACCATCCTGAAAACCAACCTGGAAGCGGTCAAGGAGATCGCCTACCAGATCCGGCTGCGCAATATCGGCGGCATCATCATCATCGATTTCATCGACATGAAAAAAGATGCCCACAAGGAAAAGGTGATGGCACTGCTCAATGACGCCATGAAAAAAGACAAGAGCCAGACCAACATCCTGCCGCTCACCGAGCTGGGCCTGGTCCAGATGACCCGGAAACGGACCCGGCGCAACCTGACCCGGACCCTTTGCGAGCCCTGTTTCTACTGCAGCGGCAACGGCCACCTGCTGTCCAAAAAATCGATCTGTCACAAAATCTACCGGGACCTGGTATCTGAAGCCGGAGATATCATGGGCAACCGGTTCACGGTAAAAGTCCACCCGGATATTGCCCAGCTTCTCCACGGCCGGGAAAAGCATTTGATTGCTTCACTGGAAACCCAGTTTTCCAAACCCATTGCCATTTATCCGGAGCCCCACTACCATCTGGAGGAATACCATATTTTTGAATCCCTGGTGAAATGATGATTCCATGGTTGACTTTTTGACCCAGAAAAAATATTATATTGTGTTTATTATAGTTTGTTGGCAAACCCAGATAATAACCAAAATTTAGTTGAGGATTGACATTTTATGAAACGTACATTTCAGCCAAGCAACCGGAAAAGAACCAGAAAACACGGATTTCTCAAAAGAATGTCCACACCGGGCGGCAAACGGGTGATTCGGGCAAGGCGTGCAAAAGGCAGAAAAAGACTGGCGTTGTAAAAAGAGACCGATTGAAGGCGTTTTCTTTACCCAAGGAGGTGCGGCTCAGAAAACGGGCCGAATTTTTAACGCTGTCGAAACAAGGGAAACCGATATACTCGGATCATTTTTTAGCCATTGTCTGTGACCGGTCGAACCAGCACAATCGAATCGGCATTACCGTATCAAAAAAAGTGGGGAATGCAGTCGCACGCAACAGGATCAAACGACTTATCAGAGAATATTTCAGACACAGGAAACATTCGATCCCGGGAACCAGGGATATAAACATCATTGCAAGAAAGGGTCTGACTTCGCTATCCAACAGGCAGATAATTGATAACCTTGATAAACTTTTCAGAAAAATAGCGCTGGCAAAAACAGATGATTAAACAGCTATTGTTAATATTGATTAAATTTTATCAATTTTTTATATCACCGCTGACAGGACAGAACTGCCGTTTTTATCCCAGCTGTTCCGCCTATGCGTTTGAGGCAGTTGAAAAATATGGCAGCCTCAAGGGCAGCTGGCTGGCGGCAGGACGGATATTGCGTTGTCATCCATTTCATGCAGGGGGATTTGATCCGGTTCCATAAATGATCCATCTGCCTGACTGTTTCCTCTTCCTTGAAGAAAACCGTTTGAAAAAAAGTTTCAAACTGAGGAGAGAAAATGGATGAACAAAAACGATTATTGTTAGCGGTGTTACTGTCTGTTGTGGTCCTTGTGGGCTATCAGTTCTTCTTTGTCACCCCGCCGCCGGCTGACCA
>DATHSR010000510.1:0-7466 GCA_035464035.1 Desulfotignum sp.
CATAGAGCCAGAGCATCATGAATCCACCGGAAAACGCCATGGCGATTCCCGAAAAGATCATCAAGGACGTTGTGACGGAGTTGAACTGGAAATAGAGAATGAAAAAGATGATCACCAGAACCAGGGGGATGATGATGGACAGGCGCTTTTCCGCCCGGACCTGATTTTCATAGCTGCCCGAAAATTTGTAACTCACTCCGGCAGGAACCGTCAATTCTCCTGTAAGGATTTTATCCTCAATGGCTTTCCGGGCGTCCTGAACCACATTGACTTCGGCATGGCCGTCTTTTTTGTCAAAAAGCACATAGCTTACCAGAAAGGTGTCTTCACTTTTGATCATCTGGGGGCCCCGCACATATTCAACGGTTACCACCTGGGTCAGGGGTATCTGGGCTCCTGTGGGGGTGGGGATCCATATTTTCCCCAAGGCGTCCGGATTGTCCCGCAGTTCCCTGGGATACCGCAGCCTGACCGGAAACCGTTCACGGCCATCAACGGTGGTGGTGATCCGGATTCCTCCGATGGCGGTTTCAATCACCTGATGCACATCCTCGATGGTGAGGCCGTAGCGTGAAATCGCTTCCCGGTTGATGTTCAGATGAAGGTAGGGCTTGCCGATGACCTGGTCGGCAAACACAGCCTGGGATTTCACCGACGGGACCTGTTTGAGGATCTCTTCCAGGGCAAAACCGAAGGCTTCAATGGTCGTGAGGTCCGGCCCGTAAACCTTGATGCCCATGGGGGCCCGCATACCGGTCTGCAGCATGATCAGGCGGGTTTCAATGGGTTGCAGCTTGGGTGCGGAGGTCACACCCGGTATCCTTGAGGCCTGGACAATCTCGTTCCAGATGTCGTCCGGGGACTGGATGTGAGACCGCCAGTTGCGGAAATAAAGTCCGTTCTTATCCGGGATCAGGTCGGACTTTTCAATACTCCGGGCCAAAGCTTCCTCGTTTGTGAACGCATCGCCGTGAACCGTGATAAACCGGTTCTCCCGGTCGGTTTTCATCCGCATGCGGCGGCCTTTTTCATCCAGAATATACTCGGGTTTATAGTTGATGACATTTTCAAACATGGAAATGGGTGCCGGGTCCAGGGCAGACTCCGCTCTCCCGAGTTTTCCTACGGTGATGGCCACTTCAGGGATGCCGGTGAGGGCCATGTCCAGCTGGGCCAGTACGGTGCGGTTGTATTCAAGGCCGGAATGGGGCATGGACGTGGGCATGAGCAGGAAGCTGCCTTCATCCAGAGACGGCATGAACTCCTTTCCGATGCCGGGAAACGCATGGGCCGGCACCGACCATGCCCGGGTCATCCGGATATCCCATCCCGCCAGATCGAAGCCTTTGGCAATAAAGCCGAAAACCGTATTGAATCCCAGCCAGATAGTCAGGCCGGACAGGATGAAAGCAGCGGGAATGAAAAGAAACGTGACTTTGTTTTCCAGGCACCACCTGAGAATACGGGGGTAGAAATATTCCAGGATTGAAAAAAATCCCAGAATCAGGGCCACCAGCAAAGCGACGAACACAATGTTGGCCACCAGGCTTCTGCCGGGTCCCAGGGGCAGCCAGTACCCGGCCAGCAGCCACACCACCGCCAGGACGGCAACCACCAGCTCTGCGTGATGCAAAAGGTGGTGATACCATTTTCTAAATGCTTTCTCCGGAAGGGATACCACCTGTTTGAGAATCCGGGATACCGCCATCAGGATCAACACGCACCCGCCCCACAGAACGCCTTTAAACACGCAGATGATGCCGGCGGTGAGCAGGATGAGCGTGAACCATTGCCCCGCCTTTTTGGATCTGATGCGGAAACCGAAGAAAAAACGGGCAAACATGGGCAGAATGAACAGTGAAACCATGAGGGCCGCGATCAATGCAAAGGTCTTGGTAAAGGCCAGTGGGCCGAACAGTTTGCCTTCGGCAGCTTCCAGGGTGAAGACCGGGATGAAGCTCACAATGGTGGTGGACACCGCAGTGAGAATGGCCGAAGAAACCTCTGATGCACCTTTGTAGACAGATTCGGTCAGGGTCTGTCCGGGCGGGGCCTCATCGATGTGCCGGATGACATTTTCAGACAGGATGATTCCAAGGTCCACCATGGTGCCGATGGCAATGGCAATGCCGGACAGGGCCACGATATTGGCGTCCACACCGGCATACCGCATGGCAATGAACACCATGAGCACGGCAACGGGAAGCAGGGCGGAGATTTTTACCGATGCCCGCAGGTTCCGGATCATGACGATGATGACCAGCAGGGTGATGAGTATCTGCAGGGAAAGAGCCTGTTCCAGGGTGCCCAAGGTTTCATGAATCAATTGGGAGCGGTCGTAGAACGGCACAATGGTCAGCCGGCTTTCCACACCGTCGGCCAGGATCTTGGTGGGCAGCCCCGGGGAAATTTCCTGGATTTTTTCCTTCACACGGTCGATCACCTGCAGGGGATTGGCGCCGAAACGGGCCACCACCACACCCCCCGCCACTTCGGCCCCGTCCTTGTCCAGTGCGCCCCTGCGTGTGGCCGGTCCCAGAAGGACGCTGCCGATATCCCTGATGCGGACCGGCACATTGTCCTGCACGGCCACTACCGCCTCTTCAATGTCCTGCAGGCTTTTCAGATATCCCAGGCCCCGGACAAGGTATTCCGCCTGGTTGATTTCAATGGTTTTCGCCCCCACATCCCGGTTGGATCGGTTTATGGTCGCCACCACCTTGGATAACGGAATGTCATAGGCCTTAAGGGCATCCGGATTGACATCGATCTGGTATTCCTTTACAAAGCCGCCGATGGATGCCACCTCTGAAACCCCTGCCACGGCATTCAACCCGTATTTGACATAAAAGTCCTGGACCGCCCGGATTTCGTGCAGGTCCCACCCCCCTGTGGGGTTGCCGTCCTTGTCACGTCCTTCCAGGGTATACCAGTACACCTGACCCAGTGCCGTGGCATCCGGCCCCAGTGTCGGCTGAGCCCCGTCAGGGAGAAACCCGGACGGTATGGCGTTCATTTTTTCCAGGATCCGGGCCCGGGACCAGTAAAATTCGACATCATCATCAAAAATGATGTAAATGCTGGAAAAACCGAAAACAGATGAACTCCGGATGCTCTTGACCCCCGGGATGCCCAGCAGATAGGTGGTCAACGGGTAGGAGATCTGGTCTTCGATGTCCTGGGGAGACCGTCCCATCCACTCGGTGAAGACAATCTGCTGGTTTTCGCCGATATCGGGGATGGCATCCACCGGGACAGGGTCTGTGGGCAGTCCGCCGATCCGCCAGCCAAAGGGCGCTGTCGTGATCCCCCAGGCGATCACGACAATGAGGATCATGACGGTAACCAGTCTGTTTTCAAGAAAATATTTAATCAGTTTATTGAGCATGACAAATCGCACAGCCAAAATGAAAAGGGGATACTAAGGGCCAAGGGGTTTTCTGTTTCAAGTACGACATGGTAGTATAAAGATAAGGGGGTGTCAATTTTTATGCCAAAATATTGGAAAAAAACGCCGGTCCGCCTCAGTTTTTTCAACCGTTCCGGCATGTCGGCCAGTGGGAGCGGATTTTCTGGGGTACTGCCCGCCGTCCTGGCGCTATGTTTATTCTGTTGACCCTGGAAAAAAAAGCCGGTATATATTTAGCTGATTGACTAAATGAATAAGCGGATATCATGGAGCACAATGGATACGATTCTGCTAACACTCAAGGCCCTGGCCGATCGAAACCGGCTCCGGATTTTCGGGGCGTTGACACAGAAAGAAGCGCTGTGCGCCTGCCAGATCACGGAACTGCTGCAGGTCACCGGTGCCACTGCCTCACGGCACCTGGGGCTTCTGGTCACGGCCGGGCTGGTCAAGAGCCGGAAAGAGTCCAGGTGGGTTTATTTTTCCCTGAATGAAGAGTGTGACGGAATGGCGCAGATCCTTGACTGGCTGATGCCCCGGCTGGATGCCTCCGGCCGGATCCGGGCGGACCGGCAGGCCCTGGACCGGATCATGGCCATGGAAAAAGAAGATCTGTGCCGGATACAGCGGGGGGAGGCCTGCTGCCCGGCCAAAAAGGAGAGAACAGATGGGTGATCAGAGATTGAAGATATTGTTTCTGTGCACGGGAAATGCGTGCCGGAGCCAGATGGCCGAAGGGTGGACCCGGCATCTGAAAAATGATGTGATCGACGTGTTTTCCGCAGGGATCGACCCCCATGGCGTGGACCCTCTGGCCGTGGCGGTGATGAAGGAGGCGGGGGTGGATATTTCCGGGCAAAGGTCCAAACATGTCAAAGAGTTCCAGGACAAAAAAATGGATGTGGTGATCACGGTGTGTGACCGGGCCAAAGAATCCTGCCCCTTTTTTCCCTTTGCCGGTAAAAAGGTCCACCAGGGATTTGAAGATCCTCCGGCCCTGGCCAGAGAGGTTGAGAACCGGGGCGGGGACGAAACCGCCCGGCTGGACTGTTACCGCAAAGTCAGGGATCAGATCCGGGCGTGTGTGGAAGGTCTGCCGGACAATGTGATGTCATAACCCTTAAAAAATAGAAAAATCCTGAGAAAGGAGAAAAATCAGCCATGAGTTCCCCTGTTGACAATGATCGGAAAATGACCAGTGTGTTTGAGCGGTACCTGACGGTGTGGGTCGGGTTGTGCATCATCGGCGGCATCCTGCTGGGAAAGATCGCTCCGGGGCTGGCAAAGGCCCTGGACGGCATGGCCATCATGGTAAAAGGTGCGCCCGTGGTGTCCATCCCCATTGCCGTGTGCCTGTTTTTCATGATGTACCCCATCATGGTAAAGATCGATTTCGCCTCGATCATCCGGGCGGGAAAAAGCGGCAAACCCGTGTTCTGGACCCTGTTCATCAACTGGTGTATCAAACCCTTTACCATGTATGCCATTTCCCTGTTTTTTCTGGGGATCGCATTCAAGGGGTTTATCGGCACCGAGGCCATGGACCTGGTGAAAATTCCCTTCGGCCTGGACCTGGCCGTGGGGGCCACCCACGGGGACGGGGTGGTGGTGCTTCACGAAGGGGTGAAGATGCTGCAGATTCCGCTGTGGCGAAGTTATCTGGCCGGGTGTATCCTTTTGGGCATCGCACCGTGTACCGCCATGGTCCTGGTGTGGGGATATCTGTCCCGGGGCAATGACGGGTTGACCCTGGTGATGGTGGCGGTCAATTCCCTGACCATGCTGGTGCTGTACGGGGTGCTGGGCGGATTTCTGCTGGGGGTTGGCAAGCTTCCCATCCCCTGGCAGGCACTTCTCTTGTCGGTAGGGATCTACGTGGCGCTGCCCCTGGTGGCCGGTTACTTTTCCCGGATATGGATTATCAGGGCCAGAGGCGAGGCATGGTTTCAGGAAAAATTCTTAGGTGTCCTGACCCCGGTGACCATCACGGCCCTGCTGGTGACCCTGGTGCTGCTGTTCAGCTTCAAGGGAGATGTCATCACCGCCAATCCTTTGACCATCCTGTGGATCGCCGTTCCCCTGTTTATCCAGACCATCCTGATCTTTGCCATTGGTTATGCCGGGGCCGTGTTCATGAAATTCAACTATGCCGATGCGGCCCCGGCCGCCATGATCGGTGCCTCCAACCATTTTGAGGTGGCCATTGCCACATCGGTCATGCTTTTCGGGCTGTCCTCGGGCGCGGCCCTGGCCACTGTGGTGGGGGTATTGATAGAGGTGCCGTTGATGCTGATGCTGGTGGGGTTCTGCAAGCGGACCCGGCACTGGTTTCCCGGCTGATGCCGCCTGTCATCCGGTATGTTTCCCGGCTTTGATGAGCGGGTTGAACAACGCACTGGCCGAATGGCCGATATTGGTTTATAATCCCAAAAAAATGACCCGATAGACATAAACACGGGGAGCCGCATGTATCTGACCGCCATGACCCACAGGAATGAACTGTTCAGCCTGACCATGCGATGGATGAATGATGATTTTCATCCCGATGACGGGGAAAGAATCTCCCGGATATTTCTGTATGAAAGTGCTGTCTCGGCCACGGTGTTGGACCGGGTTGTCCTGTTTCTGAACCGGCTGTACAACGGCCCGCTGCGGCTGGACCGGATCCGTAAGAAATCTGTATTGCGAAAACATCTGATTGCCCATCGGCCCCGGCAGAATCCCCGGATGGAGGAGCTGGCACAAAAGTATATCGAAAATATCCCCTATTTTTTTCCGCATCTCCCGCTGGATGCAGTGATGATTTTTGACCGGACTTCCCGCCTGGTTGCTATTGCACGCATCAAGCGGTTGTCCCGCATAGCGGAAAAAGTGTCCTTTAGGCTGGTGGATGCCCTGTACAGAGAGATCCGGGCCGGGGCGGAAAAACTGGCCGCTCACCGGGCCGGGGCGGTGGGTCTGCCGCTGACCGAGTTTGTCAGTACACCTGCGGCCATGCAGGATGATTTTATTGAAGCCGAGGCATCCGTGGTGCAGCGGTTCAGAGAAAAACAGGTGAGGATCGATCCGGCTGCCCTGACCATCAATGATATTGTCGGTTTCAAGATCATAGACCAGCAGGCGGTGCTGGAAACGATACCGGAACTACTGAGCCGGGAACCCGGAATCCGCATCAGGGAGATCCAAAGGCATCAGGGCGACTACAACGCGGTCAACCTGCTGCTCGATATCGATCTGCCCCCCAAGGGGGACCTCACGGACCGGCTCGTGAAACTGGACTGGCAGACAGCCCGTCACCGGGGACTGGAGCCTGTGGATATCCGGAAAAATATTCACACATACATCAAAAAAGGGGCGGATTCGGTCTGTGTCGAGCTGATTCTGACCACCCCTGAGGAACTCATGGAAGCGGAATTCGGCCGCTCCATCCACGAACTGCGGGTACTCCGTCTGCGGCAGCGCCAGGCATACGGCGGACTTCTGGGCCAGAACGCAGGATATCTGGTGGAGTATCTGCTCTCTCTGGCAGCATCCCCGGCCACCCGCATTCCGGAAATCCCGGTCAAGCTGTACGGCCGCTATCTGCCCGAGGAGATTGCGGCCCTCAAGTGGGAACTGCAGGGCAATTCCTTTGACGGGGGGCTGCTGGGCACCTTCTGTCTTTTTTAAACCGACCGGGCGGTAAGGAAAATCCCGCAGTCGGTTCTGCGACCGTTGCAGCGTCTGAAGCACCAATCAGATTTTTTCACAGAAAGGAAATAAACATGACCGGCAAGCAGGTTCATTTAAAAGTACTGATGCTGGATGCGGCCAGCGGATTTTACCGGCTCAAACGGTATCCGGTGGGGGATTTTTTCGGGCCCGTGGACTTGGGCATTCACATGAGTTTCAAGCACAACAGCCTGACCATCGGCGGCGGCCTTCTGGCCGGGTCCATATTCCCGGGGTCGAACCGGATGATTTTCTGCGGCAAGTCTCCCTGCTGGCATGGGTTCTATGTTTCCTCCATGGGCGGGGCCGCCCTGATCTTCGACAACCTGGGGATCAATATGCTGGT
>DATHSR010000511.1:0-1519 GCA_035464035.1 Desulfotignum sp.
CGGACCGGCAGCCGCTATGGTTTCCAGCAGCTCTTTTCTCAGGCGGCGGCGCATCATCCGTCCGGCCCGGGTACCCAGCAGATCCTTGATTGCCAGAAAAACAGGCCGGAGAAAAAGGGGAACCGCCAGAAACCAGAAAAAAAACCGGTCAAACCGGTTTTCCACTGCCAGGCCCGCCAGCAGGTTCGCCAGAAAAAAACATTGTACCACCATGCACAGGGCCGCCAACACGCCGGCACCGGCGGAAAACCACAGCAGGCCTTTCACCCGGCGCACCTGAAGCTGCAGCCACTGACCGGCCTGCGTTTCCTTGTCAGGGGGCTGATTTTCCGTCACAGTGCCTGTCTTCTGCCGTCAAAGAACTTTTTGCGCAGTAAAATGCCCAGCAGGGCAAACCCGGTGAGCATCAAAAGGGGCCAGAGGGTCCAGAGGGTCATGGCGGTTTTTTCTTCTTCAATGTGAACGGCGGTATATACAGCGGAACAATAGATATATCCTTTTACGGCAAACCCGATGGCCGTGCTTGTGATAAACGGCAAAATCCTTACCTTGAGAACCCCGGCGCTGTAATTGATAATGGAATGGGGAAACCCGGGCACACACCTGAGGGCGCACAGGTGCAGAAATCCGGAGTTGTTCTGAAGTGTCCGGAATACTTTTGATCCGGAAAATTTCCGGGTCCAGGAGACCGACAGGTTGGCTGTCAGAAAATAGGCCGCCAGGCTGCCGCCGGTACCCCCGGCCACGACCAGCAGGGTTGCCGGCACCGGATGGTATATGATCCCCAGGGTCCAGATGACGATGGAACCGGGCAGGGCAAACAGATAGAGAAGCACCTGTATGAGCACCGCCGACGGCGGCAGCCACCAGAAATCAGCGATGTCTTCGATTTCAGTCAGCGCCCGGGTCAGATCCACAAGATCCGTTTTCTGGGCCATGATTCCGGCGGTCAGGATGCCGATCATGATCAGGATTTTCAAGGATTCCTTCATAGAGGCTTGGTAACATAAATACGGTGACAAGACAAGCCCGGCACCGCTTGACGGAAACAAAACCTTGTATCTGAGACCCGTTCGTCATAAAATTGAAGCGGTCCGGCAATCGGCAGAAAATCATTTTTTCAGCACCAGGAGAAGCGCATGAACCGGGATCAGTCCATGGAAGATCTGAATCGTTTTGAGGGATACTGGGATGTGGTGGTCATCGGCGGCGGGGCCACCGGTTTAGGGGTTGCGGTGGATGCCGCATCCCGGGGATACAGGACCCTGCTTCTGGAGCAGCACGATTTTGCCAAGGGAACCTCCAGCCGCTCCACAAAGCTGGTCCACGGCGGGGTCCGGTACCTGCGCCAGGGCAATATCTCCCTGGTGCTCGAAGCACTTCATGACCGGGGGCTGCTGATCCGGAACGCTCCGCACCTGGTGGCCAATCAGGCGTTTATCGTTCCCAATTATGAGTGGTGGAACGGCCCGTTTTACGGGGCCGGCATGAAGGTGTATGATATGCTGGCCGGAAAACT
>DATHSR010000512.1:0-5850 GCA_035464035.1 Desulfotignum sp.
CCGACGACCTGCTGAAGGCGTTGAATGTCCGGCAGCAGGCACTCAACACACTGATTGAACAGAAACTGGTTTCAATCCAGGCGGACAAACTCAAGATCACGGTTTCCGATCAGCAACTGCAGGATTCGATTTTAAGGATCGAGGCCTTCCACAGGGACGGCCGCTTTGATCTGGATGAATATCGGCGGGTCCTGGGGCTCAATGGCATGACCCCTGAAACCTTTGAGCAGCTCCAGCGAAATGCCCTCAGACAGCAGAAAGTGCAGGAGATGGTTGTGAGCAGTGTCGCGGTATCCGATATGGAAGTGCAGAGCTTTTTCGAATTTCACAATACCGCCATGAAAGTGGCGTATATCAAAGTGAATCCGGATGAATTTGACGACACCGAAGTCACTGCCGATCAAATCCAGGCCCATTATGATGCCAACCCCGACCGGTATCAGTCAGAACCCAAACGCAAGGCGGTTTTCATCAAATTCTCCCCCGAAGATTTTAAAGATCAGGTTGCCATTACCCCGGCACAGATCAACACCTATTATGACCAGCATCCGGAGGAATTCACCACACCCGAAAGAGTGGAGGCAAGCCATATTTTAATCCGCGTGGACGATACGGCGGATGATGCGGCCGTGGAAACAGCACGAAAACAGGCTCATGCTGTTTACCAGCGGGCGGTTGTTGGCGGTGAGGATTTTGCAGAACTGGCAAAAGAGACGTCCCAGGGCCCGTCCAGAGATGACGGCGGGTATCTGGGGATCTTTGACAAAAACAGCATGATCCAACCCTTTGCCGACACGGCGTTCGCCATGGCACCCGGGGATATTTCAGAACCGGTGAGAACCCGTTTCGGCTGGCATGTTATCAAAGTAACGAACCGGTTTGATGCTGAAGTGAAAACCCTGGACCAGGCAGCCGGAGAAATTGAAACCCGGCTGAAGGAACAGGAGATGCATAGCATGGCGTATTTCATGGCCGAAGATGCCTTTGATGCGGTCATTGACGGCGACAGCCTGGAACAGGTCGCTGCGATCACCCGGAAACAGGTCATGACCACGGATGAATTTGACAGAAACGGAAACGGGCTTGATCTGGCCCAGGCCACCGGTTTCGCCCGGGCCGCTTTTGCCCTTGAACCCCAGCAGATCAGCGATATCAGAGAAATCGGAACGGACTACTTTCTCATCCAGGTGGTTGAAACCATTGACCCGGAGCTGCTTCCTCTGGAAACAGTCAAAGACCGCATCGTTGAGGAACTGCACCAGGAACTTCGACTGGCAGCGGCTGAAACCAGGGCACAGGCGTTGCTGGCAGCGGCCATGGCCAGTGACAGCCTTGAAACCCTGGCCCAGGAGAAAGACCTGACCCTGTCAGCGACAGACTGGTTCACCCGGTATGATATGATCGAAGGAATCGGCCGGTCTGACGGGTTCAACCAGGCTGCTTTCGCACTGACACCTGAAAAACCCTTATGTGCCGAGGTATTGAAGACTGATCAGGGGTTTTTCATCATTGCTTTCAAGGATCGGCAGCTTCCTGGAGAGGATGACCTTCAGGTGAATCTGGCCGATATCAGGCAGCAGCTGCTGCAAGCCAAACAGGGACAGTACTTTCAGGCATGGATAAATGAACTCAAGGAACAGAGCCACATTGAGATCAATACCCAGTTCATCAACTGAACCCCTGCGCCGGCGACTGAGCCGGGCGGCCCGGGTTGCATGTGTGGTCTGGATCTGCGCGTTTTTTTTTCTGGCGCCTTTTTCATATGCAGTGCCCGTATCCCCCCACAGGGTGCTCAAGGACCCGGCAGTGGTGTATGGGATACTGCCCAACGGTTTTCAATATGTGCTTTTGAAAAACGCCACCCCTTCGGAACGGGTCAGGGTTCATATGAACATCTATGCCGGTTCAGTGCATGAAACCGAAGATGAACAGGGCCTAGCCCACTTTCTGGAACATATGCTGTTCAACGGGACCGAAAATTTTTCGCCCGGAGAACTGGTGGCTTATTTTCAATCCATCGGCATGGACTTCGGCGCGGATGTCAACGCCAGCACCTCTTTTTTTCATACCGTCTATGACTTGAATCTCCCCAAAGGCGACCTGCCTCACCTTGAGGATGCACTGCTGGTGCTGGTGGATTACGCAAAAGGGGCGCTGCTTTTGGATGCTGAAATCGACCGTGAGCGCGGTGTCATTCTGGCAGAAAAGCAGGAACGGGATTCTGTTTCCTTCCGGACCTTCAAGAAATCCTTTGCCTTTGAACTGCCCGGCTCCATTCTGCCCCGGCGGATGCCCATCGGAAAGAGAGAAAAGATTGAAGCCACGGACCGAAACCGGCTCAAACAGTTTTATGACCGCTGGTACCGGCCCGACAATATGGTGCTGGTCATGGTGGGAGACATGGATGTCCCGGTGGCAGAAAAACTGATTCAGGAACGGTTTGCGTCCTTTCATCCCAGGCTGCCCGAACCGGTGCCTGATCCGGTGGATATAAGGTGGGATCCGCATCAGGGGACAAAATCGTTTCACCATTACGAGTCTGAGGCCGGAACCACCAGGATCACCATTGAACGGATTGAATACACCGATTTTTTTTATGAGTCCGAAGAATATCTCAAAGCCGAGGCTACCCGGCAACTGGCGGACACCATGCTTCAGAACCGGCTTTCCCGGCTGATCCGGGAGGGTACCGTCAGTTTTTCTTCCGCATCGGCTTACTCCGGAACTTTTTTACAGCATCTGGCTGTATCGGCCGTTACGGCGGAATGCAGCCCTGAAAACTGGGAGACCGGCCTGATTGAGCTGGAAAAGATCCTGCGCCAGGCCCTGGCGTCCGGTTTCACCCAGCAGGAACTGGATCAGGTCCAGGCGGACTTTGTTTCCCAGCTCGATGCCGGTGTCCGGCAGGCACAGACCCGTCAGACCCCTGTGCTTGCAAGATCTCTGCTCAATAGCCTTCAAAACAGAAAACTGTTTTTATCTCCCAGCCAGAAAAAGGAACTGCTCACACCCCATGTGGCGGCCCTGTCCCTGGAACAGGTGAACCAGGCATTCCAGGAATCCTGGAAACCCGATCACCGGCTGATACTGGTAACCGGAAACGCCCAGATCGGTGCGGATGCATCCATCTCTGCTGAAGACACCATCAGAAAGACCTTTGAAGCAAGCACCCGCCAGCCGGCAGATCTGTTTGAACCCATGGCAACCGCATATTTTCCATATCTTTCGGTGCCCGATACCCCGGCCGGCATCCGGCACCGCCAGGAAAATGTGGAAGGCCTGGACATTACCACCATCGATCTGGACAACCAGGTCCGCCTTACCCTCAAACAGACTGATTTCAAACAAGGATCGTTTTTGTTTAAAGTGGTCTTCGGCCAGGGGCGGGCATGTGAACCCAAAGACAAGCCCGGGATCAGCCATATCGGTGAGCAGACGGTCCGCTTCAGCGGCCTGTCTGCGCTCAATCCGGACCAGCTGGCCGCAGCGCTGGCCGGCAGAGATGTCAGCATTGAATTTTCTGTGGAGGATTCCTTTTTTTCCCTGACCGGTGCCGCAGAACCCCGGGAGATGGAGCTGGTTTTTCAGCTGATCCATGCGTTTCTTTCAGATCCCGGGTTCAGGCCTGAAAGTCTGGCCCTTGCCAAACACCAGTACCGGCAGATGTATGATGCCATGAAACAGACCACTGACGGCATCATGCAGATTGAAGGGGAACGGTTTCTGGCTGCCGGACATCCAGGATTCGGCATGGCCCATCCGGATGCGGTGGATCTGTTGACATTGACAGACATCCGCTCCTGGCTGGATCCCTGTTTCAATCAGGGGGGCTTTGACGTGTCCGTGGTGGGTGATTTTGATCCAGACGCCGCAATTTCCCATGCCCGTGTCTATCTGGGTGCATTCAAGGCACCTGAAGAAAAGAGTCTCTGTATCGATGTCCCAGATCCGGTTCAGTTTCCCAAAGGGGAACGGCTGGACCTGATCCTGGACACGAAAATCGACAAAGGCTTGGCAAGACTGGCTTTTTTGACCGATGATTACTGGGATATTGATCAGACCCGGTCCTTGTCCATCTTATCCCGGGTGCTTTCCGAGCGACTCAGAAAAACCATCCGGGAAAAGCTGGGGGCCGCCTATTCTCCTTACGCCTATAACCACCCGTCTTTGATTCATGATGGATACGGCGTGATGCACCTGGTGGCGCCGGTCACCCATGAAAATACCGACATGGTTGTACAGGCGCTCAATGAGATCGTCCGTGATGCCGTTTTCAGCGGCATATCGCCGGAAGAGGTGCCGTTGGCGTTGAACCCGGTTCTCAGTCAATTGAATGTCCTGCGGCAGACCAATGCCTACTGGCTCAACTCAGTGATGGCGGATTCCCGACGGTATCCACAAAGATTGGCCTGGGCCAATTCCATGGTTTCAGGGTATGGGGCCATCACCCATGAAGATTTGACCATGCTTGCCCGAAAATACCTGGATACGACAACGGCTGCCTTTATCCGGATTCTGCCGGCCGATTGATATCCCTGTCGCAGGCAACGGTTTTCCACGCAGACTGCATGGCATCATATCCAAATCCCCTGTACCGCAGAAAATTGAACGCCTTTTGCCGCCGGGCATCCGGATCAAGATGGCGCCACCTGGGGTATCTGGCGGCAAGCGCCTGACAGGCCATAGTGTCATCATCGTAATCTGAGAGCAGATCGGTGATTATCTGACTGCTGATTCCCTTTTGTTTGAGCTCACCGGCCAGGACGAATCTGGATCTGGGAGATTGTTCTTTCCGGTTTTCAATGAACAGCCGGGCAAACAGGTCATCATCCAGATAATGATATGTTTTGAGATGCGTGATGACCTGTGAAATTACGTGTGCATCCCATTTCTTTTTTTCAAGATAGCGTGTCATTTCCTTTATGCTGCGGGGTCTGATGCCCAGATACCGCACGGCCATGTGAAGCGCTTTTTCCATATCCGGATCATGTGGATCAAACAGCGCCATGGGGATTTTTTTTCCAGGTCAGGGTGAGGACAGCCAGTTTTTCGCCGCTGGTTTTATGGTAAAGGGCATGAACGGTCTTTATCGGATCCGAAAGATCAATCACAGCTGCTTTTGAAATAACCGCATCCGGGTAAAACGCCTCTTTAAGAAATGATATCATCAAGGTCTGGGGTATGTGGCGGCACAACCAGGATTCGGGCAGGACTTCCAAAGCCCAGGCCACATAAACCGTATTGTTCACATGCTGATTGAGATCCAGATCATGCATGCGGATATGAAACTGTTTTTGAAGGTCCCATACGGGAGGTTCAAGACCATGGGACCACAGATCCGGGGCAGGTGCTGTCTTTTCCATGAGAACAGGAGGCATATGAGGCGAAAGACGTACCGGTTTGGAATTTGCCGCCTTGACCATCACCCAGACACCCAGAGCGGAGATCAGGGTCCTGCCGTCAGCACCGACCATATCAAATTGTCTGAGTTCATACAGATTTTTCCAGGGATGTCGCCAGGTTCTCAGCTCAACCGAATGGGGCCATCCCAGTGTGTCGTGCACAGAAATCTGGTATCTGGAAATGACCCATTTCAGGTTCTTTCCCGCCAGATCGAATCCACTGATGCCCAGTTCATGGGCATGAAGCCCGGCGGCATCCTGAAAAAGGCCGAGAATGCGATCCATGCGGACATGGTTGTTGGCCCCCATGGCTGAAAACGGGAGCATCATTTTCTGGCAGAAAACAGGTTCCTTCATCATATCAGGGGGGTCCCTCAAACAATCTGACCGGGGTTTTAAGAATGCTGATAACCATGTTTTTCAAACTCTCTCCCACGGCAGACGGATG
>DATHSR010000513.1:0-4272 GCA_035464035.1 Desulfotignum sp.
CGGCTGTATCATGCCAGAAAACAGGTGACCCGTTCCCTGAACACGAACAAACCACAGGAGAAACCGGTATGAAAACAACATGCGGCCGATACACGGAAAAACAGATCAGCCGGTATATCGACGAAGAACTTTCCCGTCAGCAGATCCGGCAGATCCGTGAGCACCTGGACACCTGTCCGGTCTGCCGTGATCTTGCCGGGCAGTTCCGGGAAGCCGCCCAACGGTTCACCGATCTGGTTGCGCTGCCCGGTGTCTCCATTGATCCGGGCCGGCTGTACCAAAGACTGGAACAACCGGCTGAAAAACCGGCCAGACCCCGGGCCGGCCAGTTTTTCAGCCGGCCGGCCCGGCCTTTCCTGGCGGCAGCCGCCTCCATTGCCGCCCTGTTTGTCTTCAGCCTGTATGCCCTGAAAGACAACGGCCCGGCAAACACCGGTCCCAGCGCCATTGTCTCATCCATCAATACCGATTACACTGCGGTCATGATTCTTGAAACACGCGATACACACCATACCATTATCTGGTATTCAGAAACCTGACCATGAAAAGGAGGGATATGATCCGGTTTATCCGATTGATCCGGTTTGCCGCCATTGCCGCCGGGGTGATCTGGTGCTGCAGCCCGGCACAGACCGCTTTTGCACAGAACCAGGTGATGACCACCGTCATGGTGATCCAGGCATCCACCCAGTCCAGGACGGTTGACCCGGCTTTGCGGCAGATCGTTCCTGAACTGGAATCGGTGTTCAGATACACCGGGTATGCGTTGCTCCAGGAACGGCGCCTGTCCCTGGCGTTCCAGCAACAGGGGCGGATCCAGCTGCCGGACCGGCGAACCCTGGTGTTGACCCCCACCGGCCGCCAGGGCGACCGGATCCGGTTCGATATCCAGCTCCTGCAAAAGGATGCCTCCGTGTTTCAGACCCAGGTGCTTCTGAAAAACAACCGCAGTATCACCATCGGCGGACCCCGTTCCGATCACGGGGTTCTCCTGTTTCACATCACCGGCGCCATGCCTTAGAAACGCTTTTTTTCATTTTTTTCTTGACACCGCAGGGCAATCCAATTATTTAATCATAAATCTGATTATATTTTTGATCAAATAACATTATTCGTTGCCACTGAAAAAAAGGAGATGCCATGCATGGCTGGATGGGAAACATACTCAGGGTTGATTTGACAGCCCGGACCTGTACATCGGAACCCCTGGATCCGCAGGTCCTCAAGGACTATATCGGCGGAAGAGGCCTGGGGGTGTACTTTTTGAACAAAGAAGGGGATCCCCAGGCGGATCCGCTGTCAGCAGCAAATCCCATTATCATGGCCACCGGTCCTCTGACCGCCACGGGTGCCCCCACCGGGGCAAGGTACATGGTCATGACAAAGTCGCCTCTGACCGGGGCGGTCACCTGTTCCAACTCCGGGGGCATGTTTCCCGCCGAGTTCAAACGGACCGGGTTTGATGCCGTCATCTTCACGGGAAAATCCGACAAACCGGTGTACCTGTGGATCGACCAGGGCAAACCGCAACTGCGGGATGCCGGCCATCTCTGGGGCAAAGACACCCACCAGACCACGGACCTGCTGCTGTCTGAAACCGACCCCCAGGCCCGGGTGGCCTGTATCGGCCCGGCCGGCGAAAACCGGGTTCTGTTTGCCTCCATCATGAACGACAAGCACCGGGCCGCCGGCCGGTCCGGCGTGGGCGCGGTCATGGGCAGCAAGAACCTCAAAGCAGTGGTGGTGAAGGGAAAAGGCCGGATCCCCCTGGCTGACCCGGACCGCTTCAAAACATTCAACAAGCAGATTCTGGACACCTTCAAACAAGGAATCAAACAAAACCCGCTGGGGCTGACCGTCCACGGCACCGCCGGCGTGGTCATGGCCACCCAGAATTTCGGGGTGCTGCCCACCAGAAACTGGCAGCAGGGCACCTTTGAGGGATGGGAAAAGATCGACGGCCGGGAGCTGACCCGGCGGTATCTGAAGAAAAACGCCGCCTGCTACGGATGTCCCATCGGGTGCGGCCGCCTGACCAAAGTGGACGACCCCGGGTTTGAAGGCGAAGGCGAAGGCCCGGAATATGAAACCCTTTACGCCATGGGTTCCAACTGCATGATCGACAACCTGGGGGCCATCATCAAGGCCAACTACATCTGCAACGAGATGGGCATGGACACCATCACCATGGGGGCCACCATCGGGTGCGCCATGGAACTGGTGGAACGCGGATATCTGAGCGAAGACCGGGTGGGCCGGTCCCTACAGTGGGGCGACGGCGAAGCCCTGGTGGCGCTGACCCGGATGACCGCCACCCGGGAAGGATTCGGGGATGAACTGGCCCAGGGCAGCTTCCGGCTGGCTGAATCATGCGGCCATCCGGAACTGGCGCCGGTGGCCAAAAAACAGGAGTTTGCCGGATATGAACCCAGGGGATCCCAGGCCATGGGACTGGCCTATGCCACCTCGCCCATCGGCGGCTCCCACATGCGCGGCGACCCAGCCTATTTTGAACTGTTCGGGGTGCCCCAGCCCATGGACCCCCATATCTGGGAGGGCAAGGCCAGGGTCACCATCGCGTTCCAGGATCTGTCTGCCATCATCGATTCCGCCGGTCTGTGCATCTTCTTTGCCGTCCGGAACCTGGCGGCAAAAGATCTGGGTGTGGCCCCCACCGGGATTCTGGAATACCTGAACGCCGCCACCGGCTGCGACTATACCCTGGAAGCGCTGATGCAGGCGGGCGAGCGGATCATCAATGCCGAACGGGTGTTTCTGAAACATGCCGGGTTTTCCAGAAAGGATGACAGCCTGCCTGAGCGGATCACAAAGACCCCCCTGCCGGACGGTCCGGCCAAAGGCCTGGTCTGCCGCCTGGATGAGATGCTCGACGACTACTATGAAATCCGGGGCTGGACCCGGAACGGGATCCCGGAAGCCCGGACCCTTCTACGGTTAGGGCTGGAATGATCGACAGCCGGACCCCATCCCATGGAGATTGAGCTCAGGCTCTATGGCGGGCTGAACCGGTATGCGCCGGAGGGACGGACCTGTTCAGCCCGCAAGATCCCGCCGAATGCAACGGTCGAGGATGTGGTCACCCCCTTGGGCATCCCCGGCTTCCTCTATGTCACCGTGCTGCGCAACGGCCGGCGGGTGGATCCTTCCACCCGCCTTGAACCCGGCGACACACTGACCCTGCTGCCGGACATGGACGGCGGTTAATGCAAACCAGTCATACAGGATGAAACCATTTAAATGAACCCGACGACTGCACCGGAATCCATTGAATTTTCCTTCAACCGCCAGCGGTTCACCCTGCCGGTGGTTGAAGGCACCCAGGGTGAAAAAGCCATCGACATATCGGCGCTCCGGAAAATGACCGGGCTGATCACCCTGGATCCGGGATATGCCAACACCGGCAGCTGTAAAAGCGCCATCACCTTCATGGACGGGGAAAAAGGGATTTTAAAGTACCGGGGGATCGATGTCAGGGACCTGGCGGCCCGGTCCACCTTCAAAGAGACGGCATTTCTGCTCATTTACGGACGGCTGCCCACCTTCGAAGAACTGACCCGGTTTTCCGAACAGCTCACCGAATATTCCCCGGTGCATGAAAATATGCGGATCTTTTTTCAGAACTTCCCGGCCATGGCCCATCCCATGGGCATTCTCTCCTCCATGGTCAACGCGCTGCGAAGCTTCTATCCCCAGCTTGAAAATGAGCAGGAAGAGACCGATATCACCGTGACCCGTCTGATCTCCAAGATCCGGACCCTGGCCGCCATGTCCTACCGCATCTCCAAGGGCTATCAGGTGATCTATCCCAGAAGCGACCTGCCCTATTGTGCCAATTTTCTGTACATGATGTTTGAGGGCACGGTAAAGCCCTATGTCATCAGAGAGGAGGTGGTCCAGGCCCTGCGGACCTTCTGGATTCTGCACATGGACCATGAACAGAACTGCTCCACCTCGGCGGTCCGCCTGGTGGGCAGCGCAAAAGTCAACCTGTATGCGGCCATCTCATCGGGCATTGCGGCCCTCTGGGGGCCGCTGCACGGCGGGGCCAACCAGGCGGTGGTGGAGATGCTCGAACAGGTGGTCAAAAACAGATACACCTGCCGGCAGCTGATGGAAAAGGCAAAGGACAAGAATGATCCGTTCCGGCTCATGGGCTTCGGCCACCGGGTCTACAAGACCTATGACCCCCGGGCCGAAATCATGAAACAGGTGTGCAAAAACCTTCTGGATACCCTGAAAATCACAGACCCG
>DATHSR010000514.1:0-2423 GCA_035464035.1 Desulfotignum sp.
GAGCCGGCCGTAAACTCCTTCCATATCGATCTGTTCCAGGGCGGTAATCACCTTGTCCGCATCGATGGATCCGGCCCTTTCAATGGCATCTTTCAGGGCATACACCGCCATGTAAGAGGAGGAGGCACCCAGTCCTTCGGGTTCCACGCCCCATTTCTCCGTATAGGCGTTGTAGAATTTCATGGTCCAGGGGGTGGCTTCGGAGGGGGCGTTGCCGGCATTGACCACGTTGCACAGGGTGTATTCCCCCTTGCCGTCGGTGGCATTCCAGAACCCGGGCTGTTCCGCGGCCGCCAGGGTGGAGCCGAAGGGCAGAGCCGGTCTTTTCAGGTCATACCACTGCTTGAGCAAAATGGCGCTTTCCGGCATGTCCATCCAGATGTTGATGATCTGGGACCCGGTGGATCTGGCCTTGAGCAGGGCCATGGAAAAATCGGTGGCCCCGGTGGGAAAAATTTCCGTGCCCGTGACCTCGAATCCTTTGGAACCGGCCACCTTACCCATGACTTCGGCGGCGCCCCGGGCATGGGACACATCCTGGGCCATGATGAACACCTTGGTCAGGCCGTGTTTTTCCTTGAGGTCGGCAAAGTTGGCGATGATTTCCCCGATCAGGGTCACCGCTTCTCCGTGAATCCGGAAACAGTACTTGAAGTTGTCATAATTCTCTGCCACGGCTTTATGGTACTGGGGGGTGAGCACCCCGGAGGTGACAATGGACACCTTTTTGTGTTTGGCCAAAAGAGACATGGCAGCCAGGGCCGCTTCGGACCGGTTGGGTCCGCCCACGATGAAATCCGCCTTGCGGCTGAGGATCAGCCGTTCCACCGCCATGAGCGCCTCGCTCACCGGCACCCCGGGTTCCAGGTCCCGGGTGTCGATCACCTCCACGGCAAAGGGCTGCTTCTTGTCGCCCACGGATACGCCGCCGTCCGCGTTGATCTCATCCACGGCCAGGCGGATGCCCCGTTCCGCGGTCCAGCCGTAAAGATAGGCCATGGATAACGGGGCGCCCAGGATAATGGGCTTTTGCGCCAGGGCCGCACCAGACCACAGAAACACTGCCAGCGATGCCAAAACGACGAACCATGCATTGAACCTGATACGCTTCATAACCTTTTCTCCTTATGATGAAAGCATTGTCATGAGTGACAATGGTTTATCTGGCGTATTTTCCGGCAATGGTGTCAGATCAGCAGGGGGCAGCGGTCCGGCTCAGGGGGTGCAGGCAATGGCACATTGCATGTCTGAAAATGTCAGCAAAAAGTGTGCCGGAATCAGAAAATAAAGAAGTTGAATCAAATGAATTCCCTTCATGGTGAAGGGCCAGGCTTTTTTTCCGTAGCAAAAACCCGGATGGAATCTGAAAAAAGATCAGAGAGATGAGAAAGAAATTATTCAGGATGGTGGAAAAAATTTTTCTATCATCCTGTCACCCGGGACGGATGTTGTACCGTTTGATTTTGCTGCGCAGGGTGGGCAGCGTGATCTGGAGCAGCCGGGCGGCCCGGGACTTGTTCCATCCCAGCTGGGAAAGGGTTCTTGCGATATGATTTTTTTCCACGTGCGTCAGGGCAAAGGATTCCAGTCCCTGGACCGGTTCGGACCGGTGCTGATTGAGAATCCGGTCAATGTCATCCTTGAGCAGCACATTGCCCCGGCAACCCACCAGGGCCTGAACAATGGTGTTTTCCAGTTCCCGCACATTGCCTTTCCAGGTGTGCCGGCGCAGCCGCTCCATGACCCCGTCCTGGATTTTGGTGACATCGGTACCCAGTTCCCGGTTGATCTTGTTCAAAAAATGGGTCACCAGAAACGGGATGTCCGACAACCGGTCGCCCAGGGGCGGCAGATGAATGGTAAACACTTTGAGCCGGTAATACAGGTCTTGCTTGAACCGTCCCTTGTCCACCAGCGGTGACAGGTCCTGGTTGCTGGCGGCCATGATGCGGCAGCTGGATTTGAGTACCCGGGTACCCCCGACCCGGGTGTATTCCTTG
Source organism: Desulfotignum sp. (assembly GCA_035464035.1). Classification (GTDB taxonomy): domain Bacteria; phylum Desulfobacterota; class Desulfobacteria; order Desulfobacterales; family Desulfobacteraceae; genus Desulfotignum. The sequence goes on from DATHSR010000514.1 coordinate 2,001, forward strand.
CGCTGGAGAAATCCCAGCAGCTTGCCCTGGATTTTGAGGGGCAGCTGGGAGATTTCATCCAGGAACAGGGTGCCGCTGCCGGCCAGCTCGATTTTGCCTGTGGTGGTCTGGTCCGCACCGGTAAAAGCCCCTTTTTCATGACCGAACAACTCGCTTTCAATGATGGTGTCCACCACGGCGGAACAGTCAAACACAATGAACGGTGCATCCTTGCAGGGGGAATTTGTGTGGATGACCCGGGCGGTGAGTTCCTTGCCCGTGCCGGTGTCCCCCTGGAGCAGGACAGTCACCTGCCGGCTGCATACCAGGCCCATCATCTTGAACACATGGCGCATCTTTTCGCTTTTTCCGATGATCACCAGGGGGTCGGAATTTTCCGGCGCGGTCTGCAGGGACGGGGTTTTTCTGTCGATTTCAATGATA
>DATHSR010000515.1:0-1994 GCA_035464035.1 Desulfotignum sp.
GTGGTTTTCAAGGAAAAAAGCGGTGAGCCAGGCATCCTGATCCGGATCTTTTCCAATGGTGATGGGGGTGAACTGTTTGTCAGGCATGGCCGCTCCTTTTGAGAATCCGCCCGGGGGACTATATGTCCATGGTCATCAGGGGGGTGCCGGTTTCCAGCGAGAAGATGGCAACCGAGGTGTCGTCGATAATTCCGTAGGTGGCCGGCCCCTTCCTGGGCCGGGCCAGGGAGCCGGGGTTCATGAAGATCCGGCCTTCTGTCTTTTCAAGTGCCCATACATGGGTATGTCCCTGGATGATGATGTCTGCGGTTGAGGGCGCCTCGATCCGGGGGTATCCGTGGTGGACAAAAATGTTTTTCCTGCCGGCAAAAAAGGTCAGGGTGTGGTGGTGACCGGGAAAAAAAGAGGGCACGTCACAGTTGCCGTATACATAGTACAGGGTCCGGTCAGCGGCGGACAGGTGCTGCCGGATAGCCTCAGGGTCGAAATCCGGATGTCCGTAACTGCCGTACCGGGTATCGAACAGATCCCCGGCCACCACCAGTTTGTCGGCTTTTTCCATCAGGGCCTGGAGGGTGATCCAGGTGGTGATGCTGCCGTGGATGTCTGCGGTGATCAAAAATTTCATTTGCAGGTTTTTTGGGAGGAGCTGCCTTATATGGCGGTCGCGTTCCGGGTGTTGATGAGGTCTCTGAGCTTTCCTGAGCATTTGAAGGTCACCACCCGCCGGGCCGGGAGCGTCATTTCTTCATCCGTGGCAGGGTTTCTGCCTTTTCTGGCTTTTTTTTCATTGACGCAGAATTTGCCGAACCCGCTGATCATGATATCTTCACCGCTTTCAATGGTGGATTTGATGATTTCCAGCAGCGCTTCCATGACTTCATAGCTGGTGGTTCTGGACAGGTCCAGTTCGGTTTGTATCTGTTCGGTGATCATCGTTTTGGTCAGGGCCATAAGGTTTTACTCCTGCAAACAGAAAAAGATGGTGTTCCCTTGTCAACAAAATTGTGTGGTAACATACTGTAATTGCCCGGCGGATGTCAAGCCGTGAACACCGGACAGATCCGTGCAAAAAAGGCGGGGCCGCTGCCCCGGCCCCTGTTTTGGATTGTCAATTTCAAGGCAGTCTGGTATGTGTATACAGCAACGTCAAATTGGGGTGAATGTAATGAATCCGAAATGGAAAGTCAAATAATTATCGCTATTTATCATTTTTTTGTGGAGAAAAGGTATGGAAACCATACGCGCCGTCGGACCCCTGGATGGGAGATATGCCCGGCTGACCGAAGAGCTGGCGGACATTTTCAGTGAATACGGCCTGATCCGCCACCGGGTCCAGGTGGAGATAGAGTGGCTCAAGTTTATCATCAATGATCTGAAACTGGATGCGAGCCCGGAAGCGGGTCTGGCGGGGCTGGACCGCATTGCAGATGATTTTTCCGTTTCAGATGCGCTGGCAGTGAAATCCATTGAAAAATCCACCAATCACGACGTCAAGGCGGTGGAGTATTTTGTCAAGGACCGGCTGGACGGGCTCGGCCTTTCGAATATCAAAGAGTGGGTCCATTTTTCCTGTACCTCAGAAGACATCAACAACATTGCCTATGCCCTGATGATGAAAAAAGGCAGGGCCCTGATCCTGACCCTGATGGACCAGTGCATCCAAAAAATGGAGGAGAACGCCCGGGCGTTTGAGGCGGTTCCCATGATGTCCCGGACCCACGGCCAGCCGGCAACCCCCACCACCTTAGGCAAGGAGTTTGTCAATTATGCCTGGCGCCTCGGCCAGGAAAGGGCGGAACTGGACCGGATCCAAATCCAGGGAAAATTCAACGGGGCCACCGGCAATTACAATGCCCACCATTTCGTGTTCCCGGACATTGACTGGATCAACGCCTCACAGCGGTTCTTGTCATCGAACCTGGATCTGGAGCCCATCTTGTTCACCACCCAGATCAATCCCAACCTCTACCTGTCCCGGCTGCTGCACTCCC
>DATHSR010000516.1:0-1525 GCA_035464035.1 Desulfotignum sp.
ACCCTCCTGCAGCTGCTGGAGGTATACGGGGTGCCTCCGGACAAATTCTTCAAAGACTATGAATCCCAGTCCCAGGTGGAGATCATCCGGAAAGATGAACGCACAACATACCTGCGCAAGGGGTTTTCCTATGAAAAACTGTGCGGCGAAAGCCAGACCAAAGGGAACCACTCGTTTAACGCCTTTTTTCTGGAACTGGCCCCCGGCCAGGAACGGGGGGATGCGGAAGATGGACACCTGGGGCGGGAACTGGGCATCGTCGTTTCCGGCTCGGCCCGGCTGATCTACGGCGAGGAGACCCACCTGATCCATACCGGGGATGCCGTGTCCTTTTTTTCCCAGATCCCCCACCTGATCCGCAACGATTCCGATACCCTGTTCCAGGCCTACTGGGTGGTAACCCCGGCGGACGGGGAAGATTATTTTGGTGAAAAAACCGCCTGACGCAGGAGACGGCCATGGGAAAGACCATTGCAGAAAAAATTTTTGACGACCACCGGGTGGACCAGCCCTTTGACGGCGTGACCGTGCTGCGCCTGGACCGGGTGTTCTGCCACGAAATCACCACCCCCACCGCCATCCAGGACCTGAAGGCCCGGGGCATGGACCGGGTGTTCGACCCGGACAAAATCAAGGCGGTGATCGATCATGTGACCCCGGCCAAGGATTCCAAAACAGCGCTCCAGGGAAAAATCCTGCGGGACTGGGCCCGGCGGCACGGTATTACCGACTTTTTTGACATCGGCCGCAACGGGGTCTGTCATGCCCTGTTCCCGGAAAAAGGGTTTGTCCGGCCCGGATTTGTCATCATCATGGGCGATTCCCACACCTGCACCCATGGGGCCTTCGGCGCCTTTGCCGCCGGCGTGGGCACAACAGACCTGGAAGTGGGGATTCTCAAGGGGGTGTGCGCCTTTAAGCAGCCCGACACCCTGAAAATAGAAATCATTGGGACGCTTCGGCCCGGTGTGTTTGCCAAGGACGTGATCCTGGAAGTGATCCGGCAGATCACCGTGAACGGTGCCACCAACCAGGTGATCGAGTTCTGCGGCCCGGTGGTGGATGCCCTGTCCATGGAGGCCCGCATGACCCTGTCCAACATGGCGGTGGAAGCCGGGGCCACCTGCGGCATCTGCCGGCCGGACCGCGTGACCGTGGACTATCTGTGGCCCTTTATCAAGGATGAATACCCGGACCGGGAAGCGGCCCTGGCTGATTTTTCCCGGTATCTGCCCGATGACGATGCCGTGTATGCGGGTCGTCACACCATCGATGTCAGTGATCTGCCCCCCCTGGTCACCTTCGGCTACAAGCCCGACAATGTCAAACCGGTGTCCGACATGGCCGGTACCGCCGTGGACCAGGTTTATATAGGCTCCTGCACCAACGGCCGCATCGAAGACCTGCGGGTTGCGGCCCGGGTGGTGGCCGGCAATAAAGTGGCGGATTCGGTCCGGGCCATTGTATCACCGGCCACACCGGCTGTGTTTTCCCGGGCATTGGAAGAAGGGCTGATCAACATCTT
>DATHSR010000517.1:0-1753 GCA_035464035.1 Desulfotignum sp.
CGATCAAAGATCCGGCACCGGCAATATCGGATTTGAGCCGGACATCGGTGATGGCCTTGACCAGTTCCAGGTTGTCCATAAAATCATAGTTGGGGTCCACCGACAGTTTCTGGCCGTAGATCTTGCGGATGGAATTGCGGAAAGATGCCCGCTGCTCTTCTGTTTTCAGCCCCAGGCGTTCCTCCACGTTTTTGATATACCGTTCATCTATCTTCAAGGCCCGTAATTCACCGGTCTGGGGATCCTTGTATTTCCACATCATGTCCGGCCCCAGGTGTTCAGCATCTACCCCGATGATCATGTTCACATAATTGAGCACATCTTTTTTAATGGCCAGCGGTTCATCCATGTAGGCATTGAACATTTCGGTCATGATCCGTTCCCTGTAGAGGCCCTTGGCGATTTTCAAATCCTCCATGAATTTGGCCCGGTCCGCCGGCTCATGGACATAATCCAGCACCACCCGTTCCAGGGATTTAAAAATATCCAGCGCAAACATGCATTTACCTTCATTGGTTTCAGAAGATTCCAGCAGCAGCTGTACCGCCCGACCCAGGTTCCGCTGTCCCAGCCCTTTCTGACCGAACCGCTTGGTGGTGTCGGTATCCTGGTTCAGGGTGTCGATCAGTTCCGCCAGGGTTTTCAGGCTCTTTTCTCCGGCCACCTCGCCGGCGGACAGCTTCATGGTTTCCACCGGTGTCAGTTTTTCAGACCTGGGCAGACGCGTCAGCACCACGGCCACGGATCCCGCATAATTGAGATTGGGATCCTGGTGAAGCACTTCATGGGCCAGGGACCGCTTGATATCCTTGCCGATGGCATATTCGGTAAGGGTTTTCTGAATTTTATAATCGGTGTTATGGGCCACATAGCAGATCCGGCACCGGTCCACAATGGGGGCTTCTTCCCTTTCAGACAAAAAGGTGTCAAATTCCGAATTGTTGCTGGTGGCGATGATCAGGGTATCGATGGGCCATTTGAATCCGTCCATCTCGATCATCCGGTTCTGGATGACCCCCAGGTACACCTGCACCAGGTCTTTCTTGTTTTTATAAATTTCATCGGCAAAATGAATGCCACCGCCAGCCACCCGGGCCAGGGCGCCGCGCCGCAGGTCAAACCGGTAAGGATTGTTGGTATCGGTGATGTGAAGCAGGCGCTGGATGGACTCTTCCCCCATGAGGTCCACGGCCGACGATGTGATCTTGTCCTTGGCCGGGTACTTGCCGGTGATGGTTCCCAGGCTTTCTATCAGCGGCACCGGCGTGATTTCCACAAAGGACAGCATCTTGTCGATATCATTGCCGCAATATTCTCTGATACTGTTCCAGATATAGGCCGAACACGCCCCCAGGGGCCGGTATTTGGCGTAGATATTTTCAATCTGCTGATCGGTGAATTTAAATTTTTTCACCAGAAATTCCATGGACTGTTCCTTGGACGCCTCGATGCTCATGGCCAGAATCATGGGGTCTTCATATGTCTGGGATTCAATGAACCGGATCTGTCCATATCCTCCCAGCTTGTCCAGATTGGTGAACCGGAAAGTATATTTTCTGTTTTCAGGGATGGATAAAAACTCCCTGTACCGGTCACACAGGTATTCCACAAAAAATGTCTTACCGTTCCCAGGCTCTCCCACCAGCACAAATGCCATCTCCCTGGAAGACCCCCCTTCAGAGGCATCCTTGACAAAAGACACAAAGGAGTTGATCTCATCGTACATCCCCACCAGATGCTTTTTCCCCTGACT
>DATHSR010000518.1:0-3073 GCA_035464035.1 Desulfotignum sp.
GGCCGCGTAGTCCTCCGGTGTGTCCACATCCATCAGAATACCGGGATCATCCACGTCCAGATAACGCAAGCGAAGTTTGAATTCATCGAACAACACCCGGGCACCGGCATCCCCGGCCGGCTGTTTGAGCCGCTCGAACAAGGGCGCTGCCACCAGCACAGGGTTGCCCCGTTTTCCTTGAAACCGGGGCACCACAATCCATTGGTCTGTGGTCTGAAATGCGGATACCAGATTGTTGATGGTCCGGACCGTGACCAGGGGCAGATCCGCCAGCAGGAACAGGGCCCCGCCGGTGTCCGGGGTCAAGGCCGCAAGGCCGGCGGCCACGGAAAAGGACTGGCCGTTCTGCCAGTCCGGATTTTCGACCACACGAATGCCGGTCAGGTCCGGGTAGGTCGTTTCCAGCCAAGGGCGGATCCGGTCAGCTTCAAATCCCAGAACCAGGATCAAGGCATCCAGCATGGCGGCTTTTGCCGTGTCGATCACCCGGCCCAGCAGGGTGGTTTGCTCAAAGGGCAGCAACTGTTTGGCCCTGCCCATGCGAGACCCGCACCCGGCCGCCAGGATGATGCCGGCCACCGGTTTGATACGGGATTGTATGTCAGCGAACCCCATCGTGTTGACGGCCATCACAGGGGCACCACCGCCTTGACCGGATCCGGGTCAGCCAGGGCTGCGATGACCACCCGGCCGGGCCAGGGGAACAGCTGGTCCGGCCGGTGCGGCAGATGCTGCGATCCCTGCCGGACCAGATGGTCTTCAATGGCCGGCCGGTCTTTTTTCAGCCGGGCGGCAACGGCATGACCGGCTGCGATTCGCAGCGGGCCCTCCGCTTTGTTGAGGCAGACGACGGCGGCAGGAACAGATCCCGCCAGGGCACAGGCTTTTTGGATTTCCAGAACACAGGAGGCGGCCATGGCAAACACATTCACCCGGCTGCCCAATGCCAGGCCGGTGTTGGCCGCGAATATGGCGGACCGGTGCACATGGGTGTCATTCACCGGTGTGTTGAGGGCATCCAGGCCGGTGACATGAACAATGGCGGTGGTGACCGCCGGGATCACCGGTTCATGGGTGTCGCTGGCCTTGATGGGCAGCTGACGGGCCCCGTCCGCTTCCACAATGATCCAGTCAAAGCACCCGGCATGCCAGATTTCATCGATGGCAGAAGCGGCAAACCCCTTGAGTTTGCCGGTGCCCGGCACATGGAGGCTGCCGGCGGAAACATGCCCCTGTTCATTTAAAACCGGTGCGGCCCGGGCCAGCAGATCCGGTGCCGTGTCCGCCACCAGGGTGACCGGGGACTGGGCTTTGGAAGGAAAATGCACATTGGTGGTGGTGGTGGACAGAACCGTGCAGCCGGCAGCGGCCAGCTCCCGGGCCAGGCCGAACATCAGGCTGGTTTTGCCGCCGGCACCGATCACACTGATCACGCCCGGACCGGACAGGCCCAGGCTGTCAAAGATGGGAGATGCCATGATCTGAGGCCTGGGATGTCAAACCGCTTATTTCTGCTGCTTGCGCAGCTCGGTGACCGGGATGCCGCCCACCCCCCAGTTGTCCGTGTCCACTTCCTCGATGGTCACAAAGGTGGTGGCGGGATTTTTTCCCAGCACCTCTTTGAGCAGCCGGGTCACACCGTCGATGAGCTGCGCCTTCTGTTCCTTTGTGGCACCTTCCCTTGTAATCTTGATATTCACATAGGGCATACCATCCTCCTTGTCTTCAATTATTTTTTTATACACCGACGGTTAACGCTCTCCTTAACAGGATCATCTGCCGGAGATTACAGCACCCCGTCCAGTTCATGTTTCAACGACCGGTTCATGAGGCGCTGCACGGTTTCTGCCACTGGAAAGTCTTCAAACAGGACATGATACACTTCATTGCAGATGGGCAGGTCCACCCCCAGTTTTCTGGACAGGTTGTAAACGGACCGGGTGGTTTTGACCCCTTCGGCCACCATGCGCATCTCCGAGATGATGTCATCCAGTTTTTTGCCCTGGCCGATCTGCACCCCCACGGTATGGTTCCGGCTCAACGTACCGGTACAGGTGAGCAGCAGGTCCCCTACCCCGGCCAGGCCCGACAGGGTCAGCGGATCAGCCCCCAGGCGGATGCCCAGGCGGTTCATTTCCGTCAGCCCCCGGGTGATCAGGGCGGCTCGCGGGTTCAAGCCCATGTTCATGCCGTCGCAGATTCCCGCGGCAATGGCCAGCACATTTTTCATGGCCCCGCCGATCTGGGTGCCGATGGGATCGTCGTTCACATATACCCGGAAAGTGGGACAGGAAAATACGGACTGGACAAACCGGGCCACCTGCCGGTCCACTGAGGCGGCTGCCACCACCGTGGGAATCCGAGCCGCCACTTCCTTGGCAAAACTGGGGCCCGACAGTACGGCCAGGTTTCTGGGGGGCAGACCGTCCAGGATCTCTTCTAAAATTCCGGTCATGGTCAAATGGGTCTTGTTTTCAATGCCTTTGGAAGCGCTGACCACCACGGCATCCTTTTTGATGAACGGTTTCATCTGTGCTGCCACGGCCCGCATGAAATGGGAGGGCACCACCACCAGCACCAGGTCTTTGTCCGTGACCACGGTTTGCAGGTCATTGGAAGGGCGGATAGATTCAGGCAGAAAAAATCCCGGCAGAAACACCTGATTTTCCCGGAACGTCTCGATCTGTTCTCTGACCTCGGGTTCATATACCCAGAAATCCAGGGCAAACCCCTTGTCCGCCAGCAGCTTGGCAAGGGCGGTCCCCCAGGAGCCGGCCCCCACCACGCCGATCCGTGTCAACGCAATATCCTTGATCTGATTCATACCCGCTTCCTGACATCTTAAAGGGCCAAGGCTTCCGGCCCGTGTTTTTTCAAATTAAAAAAGATAGATATACAGCAAACCACCCAAACATTCAATGCATGATTTTCAATGATAAAACACCGGATGTTCGGTCTGAAGCGCCAGAAACCGGTCGATATCCCTGAGCAGATCCGGCCGGCAGGCGTCAAACAGGGGCGAGGATATCTGCCGGCCGAACCGGGTCTTGAGCAGCAGTATCCGGGCCAGTTT
>DATHSR010000519.1:0-5189 GCA_035464035.1 Desulfotignum sp.
GACCGGTGACCTGGAGACCCGGACCGACACCAAGCTCACCCAGGTGTCCGCCCGGATCGACACCCTGCTGGAAAATCTGAACAGCACCGTGAAGATGCTGGAAACCGTGGTCTGGCTCAACACCGACACCATTCACCGGACCATTGACAATTTCGAACACACCTCGGAAAACCTCAAGCAGCTGAGTCTGGAAATCAGGCGCTATCCCGGCCGCCTGCTGCTGGAGCGGCCCCCCAAAAAACGGCCTGAAGACACCCTGGAGGGGGGGCGATGATGAACCGGACGGGCATACCCGGCGCTGTCATCTTCGGGCTCATGGTCCTGATGGGCTTTTTTTCGGCCGGCTGTTCCGGCATTGTCCGGGATTTTCCCGAGCAGAACCTGTTTGCCATTGAAACGCCCAGCCCCCCCCGGACGGCGGACATCCGCTTTGGAGATAAAAACGGCCTGCTGATGCGCCAGTTTGATATCGCTGCGGAGTTTGAGAGCAGTTTTTTTATCTACCGGGTGTCTGCCAACCGGTTTGCCAACGATTATTACAACAAGTTCATGGTGTCCCCGGCCCGGATGATTTCCGATGCGTTCAGAGAAGCGCTTTATGGATCCGGTCATTTCAGGCCGGTGCCGGCCAGCGAGCCGTCTGATATCGATTTCCGTCTTTCAGGGAGGATTATTGACCTGTATGCCGATATCCAGGATCCGGGGCAGCCCCGGGCGGTCATGTCGCTGCGGCTGATCCTTGAACAGCGAACCGCCGCCGGGTTTATGTCGGTGATCAACCGGGTCTATGAGGTTTCCGAGGCAGTCCCGCCCGACAGCCCTGCCGACCTGGCCGCTGCCTGGAACGTCTGCCTTGAAAAGATCCTGGCGGCTTTTTTCACGGATGCGGCGGCACTGGGCCCTGCCCCGGTGGATGCAATCCGGTAGAACGGTGCCCCGATGTGTTCCGCTGGAACGGTCGGTCGATGGGGTCCGGAGCGGCTAGGCCGGAAAGGCGAACCCGTTGGGCCCCACTTTCCAGATCCCGTCTTCCTTGATTACCGTGACCGTGGTTTCAAAGTCATGTTCCTTCATCATGCCGAACACATATCCCACCATCCGGTAGATGGGATTGATGTTGCGGACCATGACGGCTGAAAATTCAATGACCGCGGAGTCGTCATCTTCGCTGACCACCTGGGTCTTCATGAGGATGGGCCGCATTCTCAGATAATTGAGTTCCAGTCCCCGTTTGAACGCCTCCTGCTCCTTGACCCGGAACAGCAGGTCCACCCGGTTGACGTCATGTTCGGTGTACAGGGCTTCCCGGCTCATGTGGCCGGCCATTTTTTCATCCAGCATGAAATACTGGTGGGCAAACGCCTTGACCACGCCCTCGGGGGTGCCGTCATCCTTGGCCAGTGCGGCCGGGGCGCTGACACACAGGCCCAGAAACAGGACGATCAGAAAGGATATCAGTCTGGAGCGGATGTTCATCGGTTGTGTCTCCCTTAAATTATGAATTTGACGGTTCATTGTATTATAACGCTTTCTAATAGCAGAGAAAAATTCATTGTTCAATAGATTTCATCCGGAATCCTGGGGTCAGGCCTTGCATTTTTGACGTTATTGGGGTCAGGCCCGGCCTGTTTTGGGATTGGGGGTGGCGGGCAGTGAATGGTGAAAGATTACATCAGAGAATAAGGGTCCACATCGATGCCCAGGGTCACCCCGCTGATCCGCTGGATATCTGTGTGGTTCACCAGGTCCTGCACCAGGGCGCTGACCTGTCCGAAAGACGGGCCCTTGATCAGCAGCTGCCACCGGAACCGGGAGGAGATCCGCTGAATCGGCGCTTCAATGGGGCCTAAAATCTCCACAGCGCCGGCAGATTGCGGGCCGGTATTTATCAGGCCGGCCAGGATATCGGCTGCCGCTACCGCGGCCTGTTCCGCTTTTTCTTTTTCCCTGGCAGAGATTTTCACCAGGACCATGCGGGTGAAGGGCGGGTATTTGAGCGCTTTTCGAAACGGGATCTCCCGGTTGAAAAATTCGATGTAATCCTGGCGCCGGGCCGCCTCGATGGTGAAATGATCCGGATTGTAGGTCTGCATGATCACGGTGCCCGGGGTCTCGCCCCGGCCGGCCCGCCCCGCCACCTGGGCCAGCAGCTGAAAGGTGCGCTCCCCGGCCCTGAAATCGGGCAGGTTCATGGACAGGTCGGCGCAGATCACCCCCACCAGGGTGATGGCGGGAAAGTCATGGCCCTTGGCCAGCATCTGGGTGCCCACGATCAGGTCCACGGTGCGGTTCCGGATGCTTTTGAGCAGGGCCAGGGCGCTGCCTTTCCTTGCCGTGGAATCCTGGTCCATGCGGGCCAGCCGGGCATCCGGAAACATGGTCTTGAGCATGGTTTCGATCTTTTCCGTACCAAACCCGAAATTCTTGATATTTTTTTTGCCGCAGGCCGGGCAGGCGGCGGACGCCGGCAGACAGAACCCGCACAGGTGGCATTTGTAAACCTGCTGCCCGAGATGCAGGGTCATGGTGACGTCACAATGCCGGCACTGCAAGGGCTGGTTGCAGGCGCTGCATGCCGGAAACGAGGCAAATCCCCGGCGGTTCAGAAAAATCAGGGCCTGGTTGCCCGCCTCCAGGCAGGCCCGGATGGCTTTGGCCATTTCCGGGGTGATGATCCGGTCCAGAGGGTTGGCATCCCTGTATTTTCTCAGGTCCACCAGGGTGATCACCGGCAGGGGATTGGCATTGATCCGGTGAAGGAGATTGAGCTGAAGAAACCGGCCGGTCCGGACGTTCTGGAAGGTCTGCACCGACGGGGTGGCCGATCCCAGCACCACCGGACAGCCGCACATCCGGGCCCGGACCACGGCCAGGTCCCGGGCATGGTACCGCAGCCCGGATTCCTGTTTGTAGGACCCGTCATGCTCCTCGTCCACGATGATGATGCCGGGGTTGTCAAACGGGGCAAAGATGGCGGATCTCGCCCCGGTGACGATGGACACCTTGCCGGCGGCGATCTTGCGCCACTGGTCCAGGCGCTCCCCCTGGGAGAGCATGGAATGGATCACGGCAATGTTTTCCCCGAACCTGGCCCGGAACCGCCGTTCGGTCTGGGATATCAGGGCGATCTCGGGCACCAGCACAATGGCGGACCGGCCCCGGGCCATGGCATCGGCGGCCAGGCGCAGATATATTTCGGTCTTGCCGGACCCGGTCACCCCGGACAGCAGACAGGGCACAAACCCTTTGTCCAGATTCTCCCGGACCGTTGCCACCACCTGGGCCTGTTCCTCCGTGAGCTGCGGGGGAATGTCCGGGTCCACCGGGTCCCCTAAGGGGTCCCGGAACACCCGGCGCAGGGTCGTGGTCACCAGGCCGTCCGCTTCAAGCGCCCGGAGCAGGGCCGGGGCCGTAGGCACCTGACTGCGCAGGGCGGTCAGGGAGATCTCCTGTTTTTCTGTGACAAGGGACAAAATCTTTTGCCGTTTTTGTGACAGGGGCTTGTCCGGGTCTGTCGGCCTGCCGGGGCGGATGAATTTTTCCATCCGCACGGCGGCGGATTCTTTTTTGAGCACCGACTGCACCGATATCCAGTCATCGGCCTCCATTTTCCGCACCAGGGAGCGAAGAGAGGGGCTGTCAATGGTTTTGAACAGCTGTTTTCTGCTGATCCCCTGTTTTCCGGCCGCAAGTTCGATGACCCGGGCCCGGGTGGGGGAGAGGGCCTGGGTCTCCAGGACGGCAAGGCCTTTTTCCGTGGCAAAGACATGGGCCACATCCTGGCGGTCCAGACCTGCGGGCAGGGCCGCCTTGATGGTCTCTCCCAGAGGATGCATGTAATACCGGGCCACCCATTTGAAAAGCGGGATCTCGTTTTCCGGAAACAGGGGGTGGTCATCCAGGACATCCAGGATCTTTTTGGCCGTGTATCCACCGCTGTCCTCCCGGCCGGCCAGGATATACCCGGTGACCCGGCGCCGGCCGAAGGGCACCAGCACCCGCATGCCGGGCACGCAGGCGTCCGCCAGAAAATCAGGGACCGCATATACAAAGCTTGTGCCCACAGGCAGGGTCACGGCAACATCCATGAACGGGTATCGGATCATGGGTCTATTGTGCACAAAAAAACAATTATTGCAATATCCTAACCTATGGGCTTGACTCGATACCCGGATTCTACTAATTAGTACAAAATTCCGTCACACAAGAAACCCTATACATACAAGGAGAAGCCGATGGCTGTGTTTGTCGGGGACCATCCCCTCATAAAGCATAAACTGGGACTTTTGCGTAAAAAAGATGTTTCCACCAAGGATTTCCGGGAGCTGTCCTCGGAGGTGGCGCGGCTGCTGACCTACGAAGCCACCAAACACCTGGCCACGGAAAAAAAAGTGGTGGAAGGGTGGGCCGGGCCGGTGGAGATCGAGGGAATCAAGGGCAAGAAAATCACCATTGTGCCGATCCTCAGGGCCGGCCTGGGCATGATGGACGGGGTTCTGGACATGATCCCGTCGGCCCGGGTGAGCGTGGTGGGGTTCTACAGAAACGAGCAGACCCTCAAGCCGGTGCAGTATTATGTGAAGACCGCGTCCGACCTGGAAGAGCGCATCGCCCTGATCCTGGATCCCATGCTGGCCACCGGCGGCACCCTGATCGCCACCATCGACCTGCTCAAGCAGGCCGGGTGCAGAAAAATCATGGGCCTGTTTCTGGTGGCGGCCCCTGAAGGCCTTGCAGCGGTCACCCAAAAACACCCGGATGTGGACATCTACACCGCCGGTGTGGATGAGCGCCTCAATGATGTGGGATACATCCTGCCGGGGCTCGGGGATGCCGGAGACAAGATTTTCGGTACCAAGTAATGCTGCGCCGCATCTGCCGGCGGATCCTGATAACAACCCAAAACAATAAAGAGAGAAAAGTTGACCATGCCTGCATCCAATCCGTCCTCCACTGACTATCATTTTCAGATCAAAGATTGTTTTCTAGGTGCCCAGATGCTGTTTGTGGCGTTCGGGGCACTGGTCCTGGTGCCGCTGCTCACCGGGCTGGACCCCAACGTGGCCCTGTTTACCGCCGGCCTGGGCACCCTGGTGTTCCAGGTGATCACCAAAGGCAAGGTGCCGGTGTTTCTGGCATCCTCCTTTGCCTTTATCGCCCCCATCATCTACGGGGTCCAGGTCTGGGGA
>DATHSR010000520.1:0-2454 GCA_035464035.1 Desulfotignum sp.
CTTCAGGATTTTTCAAGGCATCCTTGTTTTTGACCTCTTTGCCTTCGATCATTTTTTTCACCGCCAGTTCCACTTTTTTCATATTCAGAGTATAGGGAACATCCGGGCAGGCAATGATTTTGGCCGGCACATGCCGGGGAGAGGCATTGGCCCGGATATCGGCCCGGATCTTTGCCTCCAGTTCCCGGGTCAGTTCATAGCCCGGGGCCAGCTTGACGAACAGGATCACCCGGACATCGTTGTTCCAGGGCTGGCCGACCACCACCGAATCCGCCAGTTCCGGCATGGCGTCCAGGCGGCGGTAGATCTCTGCGGTGCCGATGCGGACCCCGCCCGGGTTCAGCGTGGCATCGGACCGGCCGAACATGATCACCCCGCCTCTGGGTGTCACCTTGATGAAATCCCCGTGGGTCCAGATCCCCGGGAACTGATCAAAATAAGCGGAATGGTATTTGGATCCGTCCGTGTCCCCCCAGAAATAGATGGGCATGGAGGGGAAGGGGGCGGTGCACACCAGTTCCGCCTGCTGGTCCACCACTGGTTTGCCGGTTTCATCGTAGGCATAGACCGCCATGCCAAGGCCTCTGCACTGGAGTTCGCCGGTGTATACCGGTCCCATGGGGTTGCCCAGGGCAAAGCAGCCGTTCAAATCGGACCCGCCGGAAATGGAAGCCAGCTGCAGGTCGGATTTCACATGGTCATAGATGAATTCAAAATTTTCATCCGACAGGGGGGAGCCTGTGGACAGAACCGATTTAAGGGAGGTCAGGTCAAACTGTTTGCCCGGTTTCACCCCTGCATTTTTGAGCGCTTCGATATACCCGGCACTGGTGCCGAACACGGTGATCTTTTCCTGTTCCGCCATGCGCCACAGGGCATCGGGTCCCGGATGGAACGGGTTGCCGTCATAGAGCACCAGGGTGGCGCCCACCGACAGGCTGGCGGTGAGCCAGTTCCACATCATCCACCCGCAGGTGGTGAAATAAAATATCGTGTCCTCTTTTTTCAGATCCGTGTGAAGGACCAGTTCCTTTTTCTGGTGGAGCAGCACCCCGCCGATGCTCTGGACCATGCATTTGGGCAGTCCTGTCGTGCCCGACGAATACATGATGTACAGCGGATCATCAAAGTTCATCTGGACAAAATCGATGTCCGTGGCGGACGGATCCTTGAAATCGGCATAATGCACGGCATTGGGAAGGGCGCTGATGTCGGGGTTGTCACTGATGTACGGCACCACCACGATTTTTTCGATGGAGGGCAGTTCCGCCACGATGCCGGCGATGCGTTCGATGGAGGACAGGGGAGTGCCCTTGAAAAAATAACCGTCTGCTGTGAACAATACCTTGGGACGGGTCTGGCCGAACCGGTCCAACACCCCCTTGATGCCGAAATCAGGCGAACAGGAAGACCAGACCGCACCCAGGCTGGCGGCTGCCAGCATGGCAATGATGCTTTCGGGCATGTTCGGGACAAATCCCACCACCCGGTCGCCGGGCACCACGCCCAGGGCCTTGAGTGCGGCGGCGGTTTTGGCCACTTCGTCATAGAGCTGGTTGTAGGTCAGGGTCCGGCGCACTGAATCTTCGCCTCGGAAGATAAGGGCGGTTCTGTCATCTTTGCACCTGAGCAGGTTTTCGGCAAAATTGAGCTTGCTTCCCGTGAAAAATTTTGCCCCGGGCATCTTGTCTTTATTTTGAATCACCTGTTCATAGGGGACGGATGCCTTGATATCCAGAAAATCCCAGGCCAAGGCCCAGAAATCCTCCAGGTTCTGCACCGACCATTCCCACAGTCCGGTGTAGTCTGTGAAACCTTTGTTGAATGTTTCATTCACCCGGGTCATGAACCGGTACATGTTGGTGGACTTGATCCGTTCTTCAGACGGCTCCCACAGCTTTTTGGGCATGGATGACACCTCCTTATTCATACTTATTCATAAAGTACCGCCAGTATGGTGGCCTTTTCGGTTTTTGCGGTCAGATGGTGGGGGGTGGTGGACAGGTAATAGGCGGAATCTCCCGGAGACAGGTCATAGGATTCCTTGGCAATGGCGAGATTGGCCACCCCATCCAGCACGTAGATGAACTCCTCTCCGTTGTGCACCGAGATCTCTTTTTCATCAGCCTTTTCCAGCTGCACGATCAGGGCTTCCATGTGGCGGCCCTGGACTTCCGGTGCCAGGCTCATGTAGGCATACACGCTTTTTTTGCTGGTTTTGGAGGCAGATCTGGCAACGGGTTTGCGCTCATCTTTCCGGGTAATGGAGTACAGTTTGGTGCCCATGCCGGACACCAGACGGCCCACGGCCGCATCCAGGGCCTTGGAGAGCTTCATCACCATGCCCAGCTGGGGTTTTTCTCTGCCGGCTTCAATATCTTCCAGGCGGGCCACCTCGAACCCGGTGAGGTCAGACAGGTTCTGGAGTGAAATGCCCCGCTCCTGGCGCAGCTG
>DATHSR010000521.1:0-2659 GCA_035464035.1 Desulfotignum sp.
AGGGCGGGTAATGATTAAAACTTATGAAACCGATAAAGGTGCAGCCAGTAACAGAAATCAAAAAATACAAATGGCCCGTTCCGACAAGGCGGCCACGGC
Organism: Desulfotignum sp.; assembly: GCA_035464035.1. Classification (GTDB taxonomy): domain Bacteria; phylum Desulfobacterota; class Desulfobacteria; order Desulfobacterales; family Desulfobacteraceae; genus Desulfotignum. The sequence continues at coordinate 100 of DATHSR010000521.1, forward strand.
ATCAACCTTGGCGCTGAAAAGGTGATAGCGTGAAAAACATCTTCTCATCCATTCCAGAGCCTATCCAGGAGGAAATATTTGAAGACCTGCTCAAAACTGACAATATCCGCATCGAACGGATTTTGTCCCGGGGCCAGTCCTCCCCGTCCCAGGGGTGGTACGACCAGGCCGAGCATGAGTGGGTCATCGTGCTGGAGGGAAGTGGTATTCTCCTGTTTGAAGACGGCAGGGAAATCACCCTGACCAGAGGAGATTATCTCCACATTCCCGCCCATGTGCGTCACCGGGTAACCTGTACCGATCCTGACCGGGTCACGGTGTGGCTTTCAGTGTTCTACAGTGACTGATCAGATGACCATCGAGCAGGCTGTGACGGACATGGAGATCGAAACGGTGCGCAGGCGTTTCCGGGAAAAACTGGCGTCGGACGCGCTGATCCGGTACATGCTGGATCACAACCCGGATATCGGCCGCACCACCGGAAGTGTGAATCCGTTGATCTGTGAATGTAATGACGGGTATCTGAACGATATCCGGGGGATGCATGTCACAGGATGCCATGTCCACCCGGCCAGACCGATCCTGACTGATTCATCCATATGATATAATCCGAAAGTCAACTCTCTTGAAACAGCTCTCTGATTGAATGTTCTCAATGGTAATGGTCGTCTGAATTCGCGGGGTTCATTCCAGACCCAGGGCATACCGGATCTCATCTTCAAGTATACCGGTGCTGCCGGGCAGAAATCCCTCCAGGGCGGTCCGTGACTGCCGGTCCCCGATCCTTCCCATGGCCCAGGCGCACATGGATTTCACCCGGTCGTCTGTGTTTTCTTCAAAACATCGGATCAGGTCTTTTGCATACCCGGTATCACGGGTATTGCCCATGGCCCGGGCCGCATTCATCTTCCACTGCCACAGCCTGTCCGGACCCATGTAGAACATATGGGGCCATACCCTGGACGTAAAATGGGATTCGTCCATATGGAGCAGAGAAGAAAGCCTGAAATCCTTTTCTCTGGCCGCCACCCGCTCATTGACCGGCAGATCGGCAGCCAGCCAGGGGGTATTTCTGGGGCAGACGTTCTGGCACCGGTCGCATCCATAGACGTAAATGCCCATGGGCTCCCGAAGTTCCCTGGGGGTCAGGCCCTGGCCGAAATAGGTCAGATAGGAGATGCATTTTCTGGGGTCAATGGTGCCGTTGCCCTTCAGGGCCCGGGTGGGGCAGGCGGTGATACAGGCATTCCGGCACCAGTCCGGGCACCCCATCTCAAGGCTGGGCTTGTCCGGGTCAAAGGACCGGTCCACCACAACGGCGATGGGCAGAACCCAGGATCCCTGCCTGGCCACTTTATTGGAGTAAAATAGGCAGTTTTTCCCAAAGGTGCCCATGCCGGCCCGGGCCGCTGCCACCCGGTGTGGCAGGCTATAGGGGACTTTCGAGTCAATACCGCTGTCCCGGAGAAAGGACCGGAAGGCCTTGATGCGCCTGGACAGGCCGTCCTTGGTCACCCGGTCGTCGTCCAGGTAGCACCGGCCGAAATGCCCCTCCAGGTGCCGGGGAAACAGCTCCCTGAAGTAGGTCTCCATCAGGACAATGATGGTTTGGGCACCGGGCATGACCGTTTTGGGATCGGTCCCGTTCATGAGTTTAAGTCCGGCGGCCTCGGCCCAGCCGTACTCATCCTGCCGGTCTTTCAGAAAATCCAGATGGGTGTCAAAGGGTTCGGCCGTGGTAAACCCCACATCTTCGAATCCCAGTTCGCTGGCCTTTGCGATAATATCTTTTCTGGACAGGCCGGTCATATCATCCTCTGTTTACTGGCCAGGTGCATCATCTGCCCGGCCAGGCCTTCCGGCGATGTCCGGTAGTCCGACCCGGATGCTGTTTCAGGCAACCCCATGGCGTAATGGCTTAGCTGCTGCTGTAATCTGCGGTAAATGTCTGTGGCCATCTGTGCGGTTCCTTTTTTTGTTTCGCGTGTTCAGGTTCTTTGTTCATATTTACACGGTGGCTGACAGAAAAAGCAAGGGGCATCTATAACTGAGCCCCGTCCGGTTCCGCCGAGGGCTTCGCACAGCTTTCCCGGCCAACCTGCAGCGCTATCAGCAATCACTGACTGAACAGGAAAGTTCCGGTTGACGATCATTTTTGTATTCAAGTTGACAGAAACCGATTCTGATTCATATACTTGTTTATTATTATAGAACCGGTGGTCGACCCCAAAAATTTTTTCCCCGGACTGGCAGGAGCGGTTCGTCAGTGCCTATGCCGCCAGCCATCCCTGGGAGGACTGGGCTGAAACTTGGGCCCACTATCTGCACATCTTGGACACGCTGGAGACGGCACATCACTTTTGATTGACAATGCACGAGCTTTCCACAAGGGCTGTGATGAAAAAGATACTTCCCGATTAAAGGAGAGACCCATGTTTGAGGATATCCGATTCACCCATTTAATCCTGGAAGTCCTGGTCATCATAGGTCTGGTGGTCATCAACGGAGTGCTGGCCATGTCGGAGATCGCTCTGGTCAAATCCCGGAAAGTCCGCCTCAG
>DATHSR010000522.1:0-12675 GCA_035464035.1 Desulfotignum sp.
GAATAACCCTGAAAACGCAGATCAATAAACCCAAGGAGGATTTTTATGGAGATCGAACAGTATCGCAAGGCAATTGAAGATGCCATTCAAAGTGAGATCGATGCCAGAAATTTTTATGAAAAGGTTTCCGGGCGAATTAAAGACAATTATCTTAAGGGGGTTTTTTCCGGGTTTGCCCGGGAGGAGGCCAGGCATGAAAAGATCCTGACCGATATCTTACATCAGAAGAAAGTGGATGCCGCCCATTTCGACTGTGACAAGGATTTTCATGTATCTGAAACCATCGAGATGCCAAAGGTTTCTGAAGACATGGATCTCAAGAGCGCCATCGGCCTGGCCATGAAAAACGAAGAGATCGCCATGAAGAAATATGCCGGGCTGGCTGAAAACTGCACAGATCCGGGGTTGAAGTCCATCTTTCTGGATCTTGCGGCCATGGAAAGAGGCCACAAGCACATGATGGAAGAAAAATTTGTGGACGTGGCCTATCCTGAGGTGTGGTAGGGCCCGTCCGGCGTCAGCCCTCTGTGATCCCGGCATGCCCCGTTGATTTTGAACGGGGCATGCCCGCAGGCCATCAAATCGTGTCACGTCCAGCATATCCCCCAAATTTTTTTCTCCTTGATCATTCCGCGCCAGCACGTTATTCCTTTTATGGGGGACCGCTTCTCCGAAACCTTTAAGCGAAAGGAATCAGATCATGGAAAACTATGCTGAGCAGGTATTTTTATTTCTAACCACCTATGGGCTGAATGTGATCGGCGCCATTATCATATTGATTGCAGGCCGGATTGCGGCCGGCATCGGCAAAAAAATCGTCCATAACTTCATGACCCGGTCCAAGGTGGATTCGGCCATTGTATCCTTTGTCACCAGCCTGGTTTATTTTGCCATTCTCGTATTTGCGGTGCTGGCCGCCCTGGCCAAATTCGGGATACAGACCGCCTCGTTTGTCGCCATTTTAGGTGCTGCCGGTTTTGCCATCGGGTTCGCCCTCCAGGGTTCTCTGGCCAATTTTGCGGCCGGCGTCCTCATCCTTGCCCTGCGGCCCTTCAAGGCCGGAGATTACATTGAAGCCGCCGGTGTTGCTGGAACGGTAAAAGAGGTCCAGCTGTTCACCACCATCCTGGCCACGCCCGACAACATCATGATACTGGTGCCCAACGGGAAGATCTTTGGTGATGTGATCAAAAACATTTCCGGGTATGATACCCGCAGAATTGATCTGGTGATCGGCATCGGATACGGATCAAGCATTGAAAAAGCCTGGGAGGTCATGGAGAAGCTCATCAAGGCCGAAGACCGTATATTAAAGGAACCGGCTTACACTATCGCGGTTTCGGAACTGGCAGACTCCAGCGTCAATTTCATTGTGCGGCCCTGGGTCAAAAGCCAGGACTACTGGGCGGTCCGGTTTGATCTGATCAAAAAGATCAAGGCAGCTTTTGATGAGAACGGTATCGAGATCCCCTTCCCGCAGATGACGGTTCATAAGAGCTGATAAGGAAGATTGTCTCCTGGCGTCCGGGTGCGCCGGGAAAAAAGGATCAGATCCGTGCCGCCAGGATTGCTGCGCCCACGGCCCCGTTTTCCTGGGGAAACCGTCCCACCCGGATCTCGTACCCCAGGCAGTCTGCGACAGCCGTGACCATGCCCTTGTTTAAGGCCACGCCGCCGGTCATGACCACCGGCGGCGCCAGCTGGATCAGGGCTGCAAGGGAAGCTACCCGGGCTGCGGCTGAACGGTGGATGCCGGCGGCGATATCCTGCCGGTTTTTTTGCCGGGCGATCATGGAAATCACTTCTGATTCGGCAAATACCGTGCAGGTGGCCGAGATGTTCACCGGGTGGTCTGCCGTGAGGCTGATCTCCCCCATCCGGTCCAGCGGGACCTGGAGAGCCCGGGCCATGACTTCCAGAAACCGGCCGGTGCCGGCCGCGCATTTGTCGTTCATGGCAAAGTTCTCCACCTGACCTCCGGCATCCAGTAAAATGGCCTTGCTGTCCTGGCCCCCCACATCAATGACCCCGCGGATTCCAGGATTCAGAAAACAGGCCCCGGCGCCGTGGCAGATGATTTCCGTCAGGGTCTTGTGGGCGAAATCCACGGATGCCCGGCCATATCCGGTGGCCACCACTGCCCGGACCGCTGTTTCCCTGATGCCGATGCGGCTGAGCAGCCGGGCATACACCTGTCTGGCCGCCGCCGCCGGGTTGTATCCGGTGAAGATGGTGTGAACGGCCAGAACCCTGTCGTCTTCGACCAGGGCGGCTTTGGCGGTGATGGAGCCGATGTCGATTCCGGCAGCGATCATGTCTTTCCTCCTGCCGGAAGCCCTGCCGGCAGGTCGCCGGGCTGCGGCTTTTTCGGGCGGCGGTACCGGATCATCTCCATGAACGCATCGATGCGGGTTTCGGCCTGGGCCTCGGAAAAGCTTCGCGGATCCACCATGTCCGCCTCCAGCATGAGTACGGGAATACCGGTTTTTTCCCGGATCCTGGCCATGATATCCATCTGGCCGAAGGAGTAGGGTTTGCAGGACCGGTTGGAATGCATCACCACCCCGTCCACATCATAGAACCGGATCATCTCCAGGACCTGGTCCGCCATCTGGTCGATGCCGACGTTCAGATAGATGCGGGTATAGGCCTGGGCAATGGAATCCAGAAAATGATCCGGGTCGATATATTGAATGGCCCCGCACCAGGCCGAGGTATAGGTGTCGGCCACCAGGCAGGCCTTGTGGCCGGCAAATCTGTCGGACAGCCATTTGAGCCGGTGCCACACCGGCAGATTGTCCCAGAGCAGGCGGTACTGCTCATCCGGGACCATGGCGATCCCCCGGGCGATCCGGTCTTCCATTTCACTGAGCAGTTCCCTGTAAAAATCCACCGCTGTCCGGGTGCCCCGCAGGGTGACGATCAGGGCCAGAAAAAAGAACGCATCAAAAGCGGTCATGGGAGCGGGTCTGCAGGCTGTGGTTTTGAGCACCTGCTGCCAGAGTTTCTGCGCTTCCAGAGACAGACGCCCCACCTGGGTCATGCGGTCCATATCCATTTTTCTTCCGGTGACGGTTTCAAGGAATTGGATATATTCGCGTATCTGGGCTTTGACATACCGGGCGGTTTCCGGATAATACCGGGTGTGGCAGACCGGGGTGTCCAGAATGAACAGCGGCACATTATAGTGCCGGGCCTGGATCTCATACCATTTGAGAACGGTGCCGCAGATGTTGTTGCAGCAGATGAGCATATCGGGTTTCGGCAGACCGCCGATGGGACCTCCCCCGGCAACCGCACATCCGATGTCGGCCCTGGCATAGGCACAAAGATCTGCGGAATACCCCAGGTTTTCAGCCTTGCCGCAAAGATCCTCCCCCATTTTGGCCGATCCGATCATGGCCCCGTGGTTTTCCGGATATACCGGGATGATATCCATGGCCACCAGGGGCTCCACCGGCCCCCCGGAGGTGATCCAGGCCACCTGTCTGTTGTTCTGGGCAGCGGACAGGGCGTCCAGATAATAGGTGGTCATGATGTCCCGCATTTTTTTTGCGGCTGCGATTTTTTGAGGTTGGGTGTCCATTGTCCGGGTCATGTTGCATGCCTTTTTCAGAATTAGAGCATGTGGAGAAAGGTTTCCAGCCGGGTGGCCGTCTGGCCGGTGATGTCACGGGTCCCGTCCAGTTCCAGCAGCAGAGACCGGATGCCGGCGCCGTCCAGGTGGGCCTTGAGATACGGATAATCAAAGGCATGGGGATCGCAGAACTTGAGCAGGACAAACACCACCCCGTCTGCCTGTGACTGTCTGACCTGTTCGATCAGAAGTTCCGCCCTGGAAAAAAGGCCCCGGTGCTTGGCCGGACAGGTGCTGCGGTGCATATACCGGCGGGCCACGGCGGTCATGGGCGCCTGATCCTCCCGGGTGAGCGTGTCAAACCAGCGCCGGCCGGTACACAGGTCATCGCCTGCCACCACGGCGCCGATCTGCTGGAAAAGATCGTGAAGACCGGTCATGTCACAGGCGGAGCCGGACAGAAAAATGCGCTTGTTTATCACTGTCCCGGATGTTTGAAGGGCCGTCACTGCCGATGCCAGCTGTCGGGCCAGTTTTTCCAGCAGGCCTGCAGCTGTTTCCCGGTCCATGATCATGGCGCCCTTCACCAGGGCGGCCATGTCGGTGTTTTTCACAATGCCTGGATATCGGGTGTTCAACGTCTGAATCCCGGACAGGCTGGTGCGGATCCGGTTGTACACCCGGATGCTGGCGGCCAGGGCCTCTGGGGTGACCGGGGTTCCGGTGTCGGCCTCCAGGTCGGCTTTGAACCGTTCAAGCACTGACATCAGATAGTTTTGGGCACTCCGGGTATCGAACCGGACCGGCAGGATCACGTCGGCAAAAAAGCGGTACCGGCCCTGGAGGCGCCAGATATCGGACAGCCGCTGCATGGTGTCGCAGGTGTGTACAAACACCGTACCATACAGAAAATCCAGGGTTCCGTCCAGGCTGTCGGCCAGCACCCCCCTGGCCAGGGAGCAGCAGTAGGCCTGAAGGTGGTTCCGGGTCAGGTGGTTGTCAGACCCGGAAGGAAACAGGCGCATGGGATGGTATCCGGCTGCATGGATCAGCTCTTCCGGGGCATAGGAACACAGGGTGCCCAGAATTTTTCTACGGGTGATGCGGCGGCCCAGTGCCCCGGGATTGTCGGCGGCCTGGTAAAATGCGGTGAGTTCTTTCATGAGGCAGAAGCGCTTTCTGTTCTTTCCAGGGTAACGGCGTTCACCGGGCAGTCTGCGGCGCAGAATCCGCATGCCATGCAGTCCGGTTCCCGGGCCAGCCAGGGATAGGGGTGGAGATCCCCGACCTTCTGCAAAACCGTTTCCAGGGCATGGGTTGGACAGGCATCAATGCAGATCCGGCAGCTCACGCACCGCGCCAGGTCAAACAGGGGACGGGCCCATTTTTTTCTGGGGATTTTTGAAACCTGCCGGCCAAAGGCATTGACCACGGCTCCGGCAGGACAGACCCGGCCGCAGGCCCCGCAGTCGATACAGGCCGGGTCAAAAATCCTGTGCTGCTGTGTTTTTTCTCCGGATATGGCATGGGTGGGGCAGATCTGCCGGCAGGCCGTGCAACCGTTGCAGCGTTCAGTAATGAAAAAAGCCATGAATCCTCCCCCGGGTCAAAACCCTGCCGTGATATCTGAGATCTGGGCGTCAGACGGATGCCCGGTTTCCGTATCCCAGCCAAAAGCGCCCCAGTAGCCGGCCATCAGGTTGTCGATATCCACGGACCGGTCCTTGTTGGCGCCGTGGGTCATGGGCGGATGCCCCAGGGGCCGTCCCCTGACCACAAAATCCTTAGGCCGGATACCGTGCTTGATGTTGAAGGCCTGCTTCAGTGTCTGGATCCGGGCACCGGCATCCATATATTCATCAGGCGTCAGGTGCCATCCGGTGGCGGCATTGAGCCAGTCAAAGATCCGGATCCGGTGGATGCCTAAAAATGCCCCGAACAGGCAGACCCCGGCCCCGTTCATGACATTCATGAACTGGGAATTGGCCTTGGCCATGCGGGCCTGCCGGGATGTGGCATCATATTTCCGTTCCTTGGCATATACCCGGGGCAGCCTGGGGGCGGCGGTCACCTGTCGCCACAGCTGGTACATCTCGTAATACAGCCAGGCCCCGCTCGTGTGCCGGCCCGGGGCAGGTTCCGCACTGTAGTGCAGGGCAAAACCCGGATCGTTGCGGCCGTCATGCATGGCCAGCTCCTGGCCCCCGGCATGAAAGGCAAAGGCCTGGGCACCCCGGCCCAGGTGACGGGCGGCCCGGGCCACGCCGTCTGCCAAAAAACGGCCGATGCCCTGGCGGAGGATGATCTGCTCCACCAGCCATCTGACGGCATCCGGGTTTCCCCATTCCAGGGCCACGCCTGCGGTATCCTTGCGGGTGATGATTTTTTTTTCAAAGCATTCCATGGCGAACGCCACGGCATGGCCTGCGGAAATCGTGTCCATACCGGCCCGGTTCAAGGTGTCGTTGACCTCAAAGATGGTGGCCAAATCCCGGTTCAGCACAAATCCGCCAAAGGACAGTACGGTTTCATATTCCGGCTTGTGGGTGTGCCCTCCGGCGGTCCGGCAGATGCCGCCGCACCCCAAGGGGCAGGAGTAGCAGTGAAATTTCTGAATTTCGTTCCGGGTGAACAGATCCGGATCAGCGGACCGGCTTTTGAAAAATCCCCAGGTTTTATGGCTGCCTTTCCAGTTCTGGATGGGGGAATCCCCCATTTCAACCGACATCTGGTTCATGGAGACGGTGCCCCATTTTCTCAACATCATTTTATACAGAAATCCGTCCTGGGTGATCACCCAGGGCATGGCCCTGAGCAGGGCACCCACCGGTGCGGTGAGAAATCCCGGTACAAACGGGGGCTGAAACCGGACCCATTTGCTGCAGATCCGGGAAATGCGCTGCATCGCTTCTTTGTTGTGGGCATGGATTCGACGCTTGCCGTTCAGTACCACGGCCTTGAGATGTTTGGACCCCATGACCGCCCCCAGGCCGGATCGGGCCGCCAGGCGCCCTTTGTCCGTAGATATCCCCGCCATGAGGGAGCGCCGTTCACCGGCCGGTCCGATACAGGCGGCCCGGGCACCCGGGTGCCGGTTCAGCAGGCGTGTTTCCGTTTCCACGGTGTCCATGCCCCACACGTCGGCTGCATCTTTTAAAACAGCGGTGGTATCGTCCACATACAGGTACACCGGCTCTGGGCTGATGCCGGTAAAAAAAATGCCGTCCACACCGCAGCGTTTGATGGCCACAGAAAAATCCCCCCCGCAGTTCGCCTCTCCCCATCCGCCGGTGAGCGGGGATTTGCCGGTGACCATCCATCGCCCGGTAAAGAGCGAGCCGGTGCCTGTGAGCAGCCCGGATACAATCCCCAGCATATTGTCTGGTCCCAACGGATCGGCATTGCCGGGAATTTTGTGATACAGCACATGGGCGGCCAGCCCCATGCCCGACAGAAACCGGCGAAAAATCTGCCGGGGTACCGGCTGGATCTCAATGGATCGGGCCGTGAGGTCCACCACCATGATTTTTCCCATGAATCCGGTGTTGCGGCGGGGCGTTGGCATGGTTGCTATCCTTTTCTGATCCGGGACCGGTCCAGGGGATCTCCCTGAAATGCCGCTTCGAGCACCATGAGGCAGTCGTCATAGTCCAGGTCTTCGGGGTTGTAAAAAATACTGCCGTCTCCCAGGGCGGTTTTTGCGATTGTCGGCAGCTGATGCCTGTGGACCAGGGGTTTGCCGTCCCGGTCCGTGACATCCCTGAGGCAGACCGCATGGGCCCCGGCGGTGGCATGGTGCAGCCGCCGGTTCATCTGCCGGACCTGGTCGATGGCTTTTTGGGCCCTGTCCCGGGGGGGTGTTCTGGCAAAGATCTCTTCGCCGGCCAGAGGCAGCAGCAGATCTGCCAGCAGAGGCTGTGTCTTGTGAAAATTATAGGCCATGCCGTAGGGCAGCAGAATGGCCATGCAGGTGCCATGGGGGACGTGACAGACCCATCCCACGGAATCGCCCAGGGTGTGAACCATGCCCACCATGGAATTGGAAAATGCCATGCCTGCCAGGGCAGCGGCCGTGGCCAGGGCCAGACGTCCGGCCGGGTCTGCGGGATGGGTGATCACGGGCAGAAGGTGGCACCGGATCAGGTCAATGGCCTCATGGGCCAGGGCGGTGCTCAAAGGGTTTCTTGCCAGGCAGATGCTGGCTTCGATGGCGTGGGACAGCGCATCCATGGCAGTGGCGGCCGTGATGTGAGGCGGCAGGGACAGGGTCATCCGGGGATCGATCACAGCGGCATCCGGTATCAGGAAATGGGAGGTGAACAACAGCTTTCTGCCGTGTTCCGGATCGGCAATCACTGCCACCAACGTGACTTCCGATCCCGTGGCTGCGGTGGTGGGCACTGCCACCTGGGGCTTGAGCCGGTGCTTGAGCGCCCCGGCCCCGGAAAAGGCCGTCAGATCCTGGCCCGATTCCGATACCAGGATGTTCACCGCCTTGGCCGTGTCCATGACCGATCCGCCCCCCAGGGCAATGATGGCATTGCAGCCTTTTTCCCGGTATCTGCGGGCCAGGGTGTGAACGGTTTTCAGGTCTGAATCCGGCGGCACCGCATCTTCGATGGTCCTGGCTGTGATGCGGCGGCCCAGGGCCTGGAGCAGAATGTCCACCAGACCGGCCCGGGCCACGCCGGCATCGGTGATGACCCTGGGATGTTCTGTTCCCAGAGATGCCAGCAGATCCGGGATCTGTTCCAGGGCATCCCGGCCGGCAATGAGGTTGACCCGGCCACAGAATTCATAATATTCAGGCATCTCCATTGGGTGCCTCCGTTTCCAGGGTCCCTGATACGTCATGGATGAATGTTTCAACCGCCAGGATTGCTGCATCCGCACGCCGGGATCCGGGTGAAGCCGCATACCGGTCCGGATCGGTCAACAGCAGCAGCAGGTGTGAAAGGCCTGGGGATAGGGTTTTCCGGGCTTTAAGGTCCTTCACCAGGGCCAGGGCGGCCTTTCTGCCGGACAGGTTGTCTGACGGACGGGGGGTCAGGTCCCCTGTGTTGGCCCGGATGATCCCGGACAGGGCTGCGGCATGCGCCAGAAATGCCAGGGGCCGGCACCGGTTTTTTCGGGATTTCCGGCAGAAGATTTCGTCTGGGTCAGGATGCCGGACCAGATAGGGGAGGGCGTCTCTGACCAGCCGGATGCCGGTGGCGGCATGGGCCCGGACCAGAGGATTGCCGGAAAAGGCAACCGCATTGCCGCAGACGGCCAGGCAGGTCAATCCAGCGTCAAGAATCTGGTTTTCAGGGGTACCCAGCATGATATCCGGTGCGATCACAGTCAGATCCGGCAAAAGGAATTCAGAAGCAAACGTCCGGCCTTCAAGGGTCACTTTGGTGGCGGTTTCCCGGCCTTCGGAGGGACGGGTGGGAACAAAGACCATGGGCAGCAGGGGGGTGTCAAGCTGTTCAGGGCCGGCCGACGATCGCAGGATCTCAGGCCCCAGACATACCGTAAGGTTCAGAAGTTTGGCTGTCTGGACCAGAGGGCCGGTGCCCAGTGCCATGATGCAGTCATATCCTTTGTCTACAAACAGGTGATAAAGGTCTTCCATTTCCTGACAGGCGCCGGGACGGTCATCGGACAGAGCAGCGATGCCCAGGGGGATGTCCGAATTCCTGAATGCCCGGGCCATATCCAGATGCAGTCTGGCATCTTTTCCGGGGGGGTCGGTGAGCACAAAGGGTTTCCAGCCGTTCATGGCCGAAAGTTCAAAGGGCAGGTGGGCCAGGGCATGGCTGCCGAAGCAGAGTTTGGTGCGGCTGAAAAATCGCAGCAGGGCGGTCATGGTCGCCCCTAAAATCCGGCCGCAGCCCGGAACAGGACCTGGGCCCGGACCAGGGTATGCCGGGCCAGAGACCAGGCGGGATAACGCTTCACCGCCAGTTTTGCCAGAGGCTTGGGCAGCAGCAGCACCTGGATCATGTCCATGATCCGCACCACGGCACAGGCCTGGGGCACATCACCGCTCACAAACAGCCGGTCCCTGGCAGTGGCGGTTGTCGTGTTTTCCTGGAAAGTGAAAACCAGAAACATACAGTCCAGGCTTTTGAACATCAGCTGCAGGTGGACGGGGGTCTGACCGAAGGATGCTCCCAGGTGCCTGACGTGACCCGCGTCATTTTTTTCCATCACCATATAGGGCCCGTTGGGAAAGGCCCCCAGGCAGAAGGTATAGGGGGCCGGCATGGCGGCAAATTCGGATTTTACGCCCGGATCCACCCGGGCGGCCGCCTGCACGGCCCGGCCGAAAAACCAGAGCATGCACTTGAGGTATCCGCGTTTGAGTCGCTGTCTGCCGGGCTGTAATTCAGTAAACTGCGTCATGGCGCTGTCCTTGAACTTTGTTGCACACCAGTGTCTTCTTTCTGGTGATGTTTCAGACGATATGATCAACGCCTTTCAAAGTCAAAGGATTTTTTTAATGGGTCAGGCGCCGGACAACCCCAGAAAAGTGTTCCGGATCCGCTCCACATGTTCCAGCAGCTGTGTTTTTCTGGCTTTTCCGACGGCTTCAGGGGTTTCGGCGGTCAGCAGCCGGGTCAATGCCTGCAGGTCCGACGCCAGGCATTGGGTTTCTTTCTGCCAGCCGGTGACATCCATTTTCATCAAATTGAAATACCACAGACGAAAGGTGAGGACATAGAACCGGTCCGATATTTCCGTTAAAAACGGATTGCCTGCCGCATCATGGAACAGGTGTTTGAGGTCCATGTCCAGCCGGGCCAGCTTTTCCGGATCAAGGTGGTCTGTGAGATGCCGGCATTGGTCCGTCAGTTTGGCAAGGCGGGCGAAATGGTCCTGGTTGAACCGTTCCGCCGCCATGATGCCGATCACCGATTCCAGTTCCAGCCGGGCCTGGAACAGATGGGTGATGGTGTTGAGTTCCAGTTCGGAAACCTGGATGCCGGTGCGGGGAAGTATTCTGATCAGATGTTCCCATTCAAGGCGGAAGAGCACCGTGCGCAGAGGGGTCCGGCTGACACCGAACGCCTCTGCCAGGTCCTGCTCCTTGAGAAGCTGTCCCGGGTGATACCCCAGAAAAATGATCCGCTCCCGAAGCGTATGATAAATCTTTTGGTTCATAGTTGCGGATTTAAGGCACTAAATCCGGCGCTGGATAAAATGGTACAGCCGGGCACCGGTTTCATAGAACGGGTTCCAGAAAATCCGGGAAAGGATCGGACGCATCCGGGTCACCGGCAACGGTATTTTTTCCACCGAGCCTGTGGTGACATAGTCGGCCATCAGTTTTCCAAATACAGTGCCCGGGCCGATTCCCCGCCCGTTGAAACAGGTGATCATGACCATGTTTTTGTCCAGCAGATGGAAGCGCGGGATATGGTTGGGGGTCATGGCGAACGTGCCGTGCCATCCATATTCCAGGGGCATATCAGGCACCTGGGGAAATGTTTTCTTTATGGTTCTTTTAACCCAGCTTTCATGCAGCCCGTGGGCAAAGCCCTCGGCTTTTCCGATACTTCCCACAATCAGGCGGCCGGCGGCATCCAGGCGGTAGGAAGACAGGATCAGGTTGGTATCCCATGTGCCGTGCCGTCCGGGGATGACGGTTTTCAATACATCTTTGGGCAGCGGCGGGGTGGCGAATTGAAAGAAATTCATGCGGATCATCGATTTTTTGCCGGATGCAAACGCGTGGTCCGGGTAGGCATGAACCGCAATGATCACGGATTTGGCGGTCACCGATCCGGTGGGGGTGGACAGTTTCCATCCGTCCTTGTTTTTTTCATAAGCGGTCACCGGAGACTGCTTGTATAGCCGCGCACCGGCCTCAATGGCTGCGGCTGCGAGCCCCCGGGCATAGGACAGGGGCTGGACGGTGCCGGCCCGGTTATCCAGAAGTGCCCCGAGAAAGACCTTGCTGCCGGTCCTGGCTGCAGCCTCTTCCCGGTCCAGAAGCTTTACCGGTGCCCCGCGTTTCTGCCATTGCGCTTCCCGCTGCTGGAGCGCCCTGTATCCGGCCTTGGAATCCGCGCAGTGCAGAGTGCCGTTTCGAAGTGCCTCGCACGCAATCTGATGTTCGTCGATCAGGGAATAAACCAGATCCGGCGAATTTCCCAGGACCGTCAGCAGTTTTTCACCGTACTCCTGCCCGGCAAGCCGAAGAAGATCTTCAGGCATCAGCCAGAGACCGGCGTTGGTGAGCCCCACATTTCTGCCGGCCCCGCCATGTCCGATATCCTCTGCCTCCAGAAGTACGCTTTCCCTGCCCGCCTTTGCCAGGTGCAGGGCAGCGGAAAGACCGGTATATCCACCGCCGATGATGGCAACGTCTGTTTTCAGGTCTCCTGGCAGGGATGTCAATTTGGGCGCAGCAATGGCAGTGGCTGCCCAGAGGCCGTGGGTCGTGTTTTTATTCATTATGGATCCTCCTGATATTTTGTTAAAAAACTTTTAATATTTTTATGGTATACCTTAAAAATATTAAAAGTCAATGGTTTTTGTCGACCGCAAGAATTGACATTGATAGCCCTTGTCTTTTTGTGATATATTCACCCAGAATATTTATTTTTGACCTGTTGAAAGCTTCTATTTGAAAAACAGAGACAGATCGATATACCGCTGTAAAACCTGTGGCGGAGAAACCTTCAAGTGGATGGGCCGGTGCCCGGACTGCGGGGACTGGGATTCACTGGTTCAAGAGAGGCAGGCACCCAAAGTCGGTGGGAAATCCCGGCAGCCTTTTGCCGCAGCACCGGTTCCCATCGATTCGGTGGACGGCGGACAATCCTTGCGGATACGCACCGGCATGGCGGAGTTTGACCGGGTTCTGGGTGGAGGCATTGTGGCCGGTTCCCTGGTACTCATCGGCGGGGATCCGGGGATCGGTAAATCCACCCTCATGCTCCAGGTTCTGTCGGCCCTGGCCCGGTCCGGCAGAACCTGTCTGTATGTGTCCGGCGAGGAGTCCATCGGTCAGCTCTCGATGCGGGGACGGCGTCTGGATGGCGGTCCCTG
The DNA here is from genome assembly GCA_035464035.1 of Desulfotignum sp. Taxonomy (GTDB): domain Bacteria; phylum Desulfobacterota; class Desulfobacteria; order Desulfobacterales; family Desulfobacteraceae; genus Desulfotignum. The sequence goes on from DATHSR010000522.1 coordinate 12,620, forward strand.
TCCGACGCTGCTCATTGTATCGGAAACCGACCTGGATGCCATTGCCGCCATGATGG
>DATHSR010000523.1:0-2559 GCA_035464035.1 Desulfotignum sp.
CTTCGGCCATCTGGTTGATCTTGTAGGAGTGGGGGCCGCCCACGTTCACGACGATGCCTGCATCGATCTGGGTGCCGTCTTTGAGGGTGATGCCCTTGACCCGGCCGTTTTCACTTCTGATATCCACCACTTCGGCGTTGAAAATGAATTCCCCGCCCTTGGCTTCGGCGGCCCGCATGATGTTGTGGGCGGACAGGGCCGGATCGTTCACATATCCGCCTTCGGGGCAGAAAATGGCGCCTTCCAGCATTTCGGTGGGCTCGTCATAGAACTTGGGATCTTCAGGCCGGCGCACCGGCCAGAACTTGTGCAGGTCGATGGGGGGCACATGTTTCTTGATGGTGTCCAGGTCCCATTCGACATACTTGACACCCACAGCGTCGTAGTTTCTTTTCACCTTGCGCCAGTCATGGCCGTCGGATTTGAGCAGGATGGAGCCGGTGTTCATGTACCTGGCCAGGCCTTTTTCGTCCTTGACGTTGTCCAGGTAGTTTTCCCAGTCCAGCCAGTATTTGAACCCTTCATAGGCCAGGGCCACCCCGTCCTCGGTGGAGTAGTGGGCCCGCACAATGGCGCAGGACCCGGCGGTGGAGCCTTCACCGGCATCGGGCAGCTTGTCCACGTTCAGGGTCTTGTAGCCCATTTTGCACAGTTCATAGGCAATGGGGGTGCCGATCACGCCGGCGCCGATAATGATGGCATCATATTTTTTGTTCATGGTGGTTGTCTCCTTGAGTGAACCGGTCTGGTGAGACCTTTTTTATTAACAATTTTACCGGGTCCGGGCAGGTGCCCGGACCCGTTTGATTACAGGCTGTTGATCCAGGCGGTGAAGCGCTTTTCACCGGCCGGTTTGAGTCCGAATTCCTCTCCGGCATGGAGGATGGCATCCACCATGTCTCTGGCATATCCCCGGGAGCAGGTCAGCACCACGCCGGATTTTTCCGCATCCCGGCTGAGGGTGACGATCTGGCAGGGGACATGGGAAAACGGTCCCTGGAACAGAAACGGGGTCTGCTTGCCGGGATCCATAAAATCCAGGGCACACAGTTTTTCGCAGATGGAAAACACCGGATTGCCGATGATGGCCAGAAAAATGGTGGCATCGGTCACCTCGGTGTATTCGGATTCCCCGGGGACCTCGATCTTTTCCCCGTCCAGGTGATAGATGGAGGTCTGGGTGCGGTTCATGCGGTTTACCAGCATCCCTTTTTCCAGAACCGAACTGCAGTAGGTATCCGGAATGGTGATCCCGAAAGGTTTTTTGTCAGCCAGTTCGGGACTCTGCAGGTCCAGCCGGGTCCGGTGGCTCAGGTCCACCAGCCAGGGGCCGTCCCCTTCGCCATGGTATTCCAGGACCACGTCCCAGTTGTTCCGTGTTTCGTTTTTGAGCGGTGTCACCTTGAACTCAACCGGTGAATATCTCTTGATTTCAGTCATGTGCGTATCCCTTACATTTTCATCCGTTGTCCGTCAGGATCGTAGAACGGGGTTTCCACCACGGTTCCATAAATCAGCTCGCCGTTGCATTCATCCTCGTAGAATGCCAGCCGGGTGCCGGTTTTGCTCATGTCACCTTCCACCAGGGCCATGCCCACGGCTTCATTGAGAGAAAAACTGTTCCGGGCGGTACACACATACCCCCGGACCCGGTCGTCCACGATCAGAGAGCCGTCCCTGGGCGCTTTGCCGTTGTTTTCCATCTTGAAGCCCACCAGCTTGAGGCGGGTGTTGTCCTTTTCCGCCTGGGCCAGGGCGGCCACGCCCACGGTTTTGAACCCGGTTTTCTTCCGGGACCAGAGAAATCCCAGGCCGACATCCAGCAGGTTGGTGCGCTGTTCCGATTCCTGACCTAAAATGATATGGCATTTTTCCATGCGCAGCACGTTCTGGGCTTCCACACCGAAGTTCTGAATATTGAACTCTTTGCCCGCTTCCTTGAGCATCAGCCACAGGGACTTCATATAGGAGGAGGGTACATGCAGCTCATAGGACAGCTCGCCTACAAACCCCAGGCGCATGGCCTTGACGGGAATGGTGTCCGCCACCTTGAACTCCTTGTATTCGGAAAAACCGAAGGCGTCGTTGGACACGTCGATATCCACCACTTTTTCCAGCACTTTCCGGGCGTTGGGTCCGGACAGGTTGATGACGCCCATGGCATCGGTGAGATTCACCAGGGCGAAATTCCATTTGTCATACCGGGTGTGGTACCGGATCCATTCCACGGTCTGGCCGGCCCGGCCGGTGGAGGTGGAGAAATAGTAGTCGTTTTCCCCCAGCTTGACCACCACGCCGTCGTCGATGACGCAGCCGTCGTCATTGCACATGGCCGAGTATTTGACCCGGCCCTGCTTGATTTTGGACAGATCCGACACATACACCCGCTGCAGGGCGTTCAGGGCATCGGGTCCGTGGATTCTGAATTTTCCCAGGGTGGAGCCGTCCAGCATGCCCACATTGTTTCTGACATTTTCAATTTCCTTTTTACAGGAAAAATCCTTGGAAAAATACCGGGCCCGCTGCCATACGCCGATGTTCCTGAAGATCCCGCCGTCT
>DATHSR010000524.1:0-1732 GCA_035464035.1 Desulfotignum sp.
TGATCTGCTCATTGAGTGCGCGGTTGAATATGTTCAGCCTGATGTCATGAACCAGGGCGGCGTGCTTCTGTATCCGGAAAAGAAACCGGCCCAGGTCCAGCCGGGTCAGAGGGAGACGGGACAGAAAAATGTCCTGGATGGTGTCGGCCAGGTGGTCAAAATTTTCTGCAACAGGATTCTGCTTTTCCAGTGCGGACTGAAACCGAACCAGCAGCTTCCGGATGGATTCAAATTTTTTGAAATCCTGGGAAATTTCCTGGAGCGCCAGAATGAATCCGGTCATCTGGTTGTTTCTGTCTAAAACCGGTATGGTTTCCACACTGATCAGGCCCTGGGTGGAAACCGGGGTGATGAAATGAGAACCGGCACTGGTTTTTCCGGATGCCAGATGCTCCTGGATCTCATCAGTGGCATGGGTGATGAGGTCTTTGTCCATCAAATGGAAAATGGACCGGCCCAGGCCCATGAAATGCTCGGTTTTTTTCAGGTCTCCGGTCCGGCTGAATATTTTTTTGGCCAAAGAATTGTAAAGCAGGATCCGGCCGCTGCGGTTGCAGATGATCACGCCCTGGGGAAGTTCCCCCATGATGGCGGCCAGAAGGTTTCTGTCCTGCTCGGTTTCCTTTCTGGCGGCCACCACCTGCTGGGCAATGGTTTTATTGAGGTCTTCAAACGTGTCGGCAAATGTGTTGACGGCCCTGGCCAGGGCCTGGAGGTCATGATTTCCTGTGACAGGGATGCGCAGAGACGGGTTGGTGGCGTAAATCATGGCGATTTCCGCAGACAACTTTTTCACCGGTTTGATGTAATTGCTGTATACCAGGTCTGATGCGGCCCAGAAAAGCAGACCCAGCAGTGCCGTACCCCCCAGCAGAACCAGGATGTTTTCCCGGATGACGGCCGCGGCCGCCGCTGCCTGGTCCGGTGTCATGCTCAGCCAGACAATCCCCGCCATTGCCGCAACAATCAGCACAATGATGCCGGCACCTGCCAAAGAGAAGATCCAGAATCGGTGGCTCAGGGTCATGGGGTCACCATCGCTCTCACCGGACTGTCGCCCGGTATCAGACCGGCCGGCCAGGCAAACGGGCCGTCAGGAAAAAAGGAAGAATTCCGGACAACGCCGGTTGTCCGGAATTCTTCATAAACAGGTTATGGATTAAAACCAGGGATTATCCCCACCATCCCCAGCCGAACGATGCCGTGAACAGCACACAGAATATGATGACTGCAATGAGATATTTGTCTTCTAAGGCCCTGGGTTGTCTCCTTTGTGGGTTGAATTTTTGTTATCCGGAGTTTCCGGATCAATCATCGGCTTCCTTGGTGACGTTCATGGTTTCCTCATCAGCCCGGCGGATCTGTTCGGCCGAAGTGGTGGACATCTCCGCCTTGAAGCACAGGCCCCACATCAACACGATACCCAGGATCCACCAGAGGATCTGCCCGGTCCACAGAGGCGGAAATCCGGCAAATGAGATGGCGTTGTTGCCGATGAGAACGCCGGGCCCCAGTGCCATGATGTACCAGACCGGCACGGCGATCTTCATGTAGCCGCGCCAGCGTTTGCCCTTTTCAGAGGGGCCGTCCACAGAATTGAGCCACGTTCTGATCTCTTTTTGCCGGGCAATGGTCTCCTCGCTGTCCTTGATGCCTAAGCCCCGGCACAGATACGCCACGCCTAAGCCCACGAAAATTCCCCAGCCGGCCGTATGGATGGACAAAGGATACC
>DATHSR010000525.1:0-16219 GCA_035464035.1 Desulfotignum sp.
ATATCGCCAAAGACCCCCGGATCACCGATGTCGTGGTCATTGGTGAGGCCCTGGACCATCTGTTCGAGATCCGGCACCTTGCAGACCGGGTGTCTAAAATTCCCCATGTCAATGCCCTGCGGCTGCGGTCCATGACACTGGCGGCCGACCCCCTGGCCTTTACCCGGTCAAAGGTCAACCTTCTGGGAGACCTGAACAGGCTGTCCGTGGTGCAACCCCTGCGGCTGGAGATCGAAACCTGGTTCATCCTGGCTTCGGACCTGACCCCGGACCATGCCGTGGTCACCCGGCGTCTCAACAACAAGGGGATCACCGTGTATGCCAACGTGCCCCTGCTGGGCGGGGTCAATGACAATGACGCCGAAATTCACGATCTGGCATACGCGCTGCGCAGCACCGGCATTGAATTCCACCACCTGTACGTGGCCGGCCTGCCGGTTCAATCCGGCTGGAATGCGGATCATCCCGTCGATTCCTTTGATGTCATCGACATCGCCACCCGGGTCCGGCGGGAAGGATCGGGCCGGGAGATCCCCCGGTATATCATTGCCACACCTTTAGGAGAGGTGGATTACGGGCTGACCGCTTCCTTTGTCCGGGAAAAAGATGCCGTAAAAATCAAACTCAACTGTTATGACCAGGCCTATTACACGGCCATGGAACCGAATTTCCGGTTTCCGGACAACGTGACCGTGTCCGAAGACGGGCACCCGGTGGTGCCGGTGCCGGGAGTGCTCAAAACCAATGATTTTGTGGTTTCCTGAAAGGATCACGGCATGAGATACCCGTATATCGCCTATTGTGAAAATGTTGAAATTGCACCGGTGTTCAGGGGATTGACAGGCAATCCCCTGATTGTGGACCTGTCCGTGGGATCCCCGGTGTTCGATGCCGTGGATGTGATGGATCAGAAAGCCTTCCAGGCCTGGCTGGACCGGACCATGAAGGACCGGTATACCTGGGGGCTGGCCTCCTACCTGGAGGACCGGGAAACCATTTTGTCCCAGTATCCCCAGATGCGAGAAGAATCCCGGTATTTTCACCTGGGAATGGACATCATCGTGGATCTGGGCACCCCCCTGCACGCCCCGCTGGATGCAGTGGTTCAGGAAAGCGGCTATGAAGACGGTCCGGGCAATTACGGCGGCAATGTGCTATTGCGGCACGACAGCCCCTTTTTTGAAACATTTTTCAGCCTTTACGGCCATCTGAACAAACAAAAACTGCCGCCCCCCGGAGACCGGTTTGCCGCCGGCGAGGTGTTTGCCTGGATCGGCGATTTCCATGAGAACGGCAACTGGTTCTTTCACACCCATCTGCAGGTCATCACCCAGAAAGGCGTTGACCAGGGCTGGGTGTCCAAAGGCTATTGCACAAAACACGACCTGGCGGTCATGGAGCGGATCTGTCCGTCTCCCTTGCCGCTGTTCAGAATATAGATGGACCGATAAATACCCTGGCCCTGACAGGGTTTGGAAGCAGTCTCCAACCCTTGTCAGGGTTCAGTGTGCGTCACGACCCTGACAGTCTTAAATCAACGGCATTTCTGGCTGTCAGGATCTGACGCCGGACTGAAGCATCTGTATCACCGCCACCAGCCGTGCCACCAGATGGTCATGATAGGCTTTACCGCCTGCGGCGGTGGCTTTGGACGGTTCACCGGTGGTACCGCCGGATTTTTCAGTGAGCGCCTGCATCTCAGCCGGACTGGACGGCACATAGCACAGGGTGTCCCCTTCAAATGAAGGGTCCACGCTGTACAGGGGAGTTTTCCCGTGGGGGTTGTCAACGGCCCGGTCCATCTTCACCAGATCCGGATACCGGTACATCATGTGGGATCCTTCGATCTCTTCGGCATGGCCCACGCTTCCCCAGCCCAGCTTCTTTGTGATGGTCTTGGACATATAGGCCGGGTCAAAGATCACCAGCTTCACCCCCAGTTCCCGCTTGGCTTTTTCACCGGCGATCTGCATCCAGGTGATGTTCACGATCCGGTGGCCGTTGATGAAAACAAAGTTGTCAAATCCGTGGTGGTGCAGGGAGGCCACCATGTCAAAGGCGATTTCCGCCAGCAGGTCCGGCCGGATGGTGATGGTGCCCGGCAGCACCATGTGATGGGGGCTCCAACCGAACCACAGGGGCGGGGCAGCCAGGGTACCGGTTCTGGCTGCAGCATCCCCGGCCAGGGTCATGGCCACCAGGGTGTCGGTGCCCACCGGGAGGTGGGCACCATGCTGTTCTGTGCTGCCAAAAGGCATCAGGATGGTGCGGCCGCTGGTTTCAATACGGTCTCTGATCTCTTCCCAGGTCAAATCCTGGAGCCATACGCTGTCTGTCATGCCTGCCTCGCTTGTAACCTGTCTGATTTGTTTTTGTCTCTGTCCCGATTTTTTGAAACCCGGACCGCCTGTCACAGAGTGTCCATCTGTTCGAGAAAATGGGTGTCAAGGTCCCCGTTTTGAAACCGCTCATGCGTCATCACCTTTTTGTAAAAATCGATGGGGGTGGCGATCCCGGTGATCTCAAATTCATCCAGGGCCCGTTTCATGCGGCGGACAGCCTGATCACGGTCCGGGGCCCATACACACAGCTTGCCGATGAGCGAATCATAAAACGGGGTGACCAGGTACTGATCATAGATATGGGTATCCAGCCGGACGCCCGGTCCCCCGGGAAATTTCACGGAAGTGATCTTTCCCGGGGAGGGCATGAAATTATCGGCCGGATCAGATGCGTTGATGCGGCACTCCATGGCCCAGCCGTCAAACCGGATGTCAGACTGGGTCAGGCCCAGTTCCCTGCCGGCGGCAATCTCGATCTGTTTTCTGACAATATCGATCCCGGTGATCAGTTCGGTCACCGGATGTTCCACCTGGACCCTTGCGTTCACCTCCATGAAGTAAAAATTTCTGTTCCTGTCCACCAGAAACTCCATGGTACCCGCATTGGTATATTCAAAGGCTTTGGCAATGCGGATAGCGGTACTGCCCAGTTGTTCTCTCAAGGGTTCATCCACAAACGGCGACGGGGCCTCTTCGATGAGTTTCTGATACCGCATCTGAATGCTGCATTCCCGTTCCCCCAGATGGACATGACTGCCGGACTGATCTCCCAGGATCTGGATTTCGATATGCCGGGGCTTTTCAATATATTTTTCCAGATACAGGGCCGGGTTGCCGAATGCGGCCCCGGCTTCGGCAGAGGCCACGGAAAAGGCCGCTGCAAGGTCCTGCCGGCTTCTGGCAATGCGCATACCCCGGCCGCCGCCGCCGCCGGCCGCCTTGAGAATCACCGGGTAGCCCACTTTTTCAGCGGTATCACAGGCGGCATCAGGAGAAGTAATCACGTCCCCGCTGCCTGGAATGACCGGAATACCCAGTTCCATCAGGGTCTGCCGGGCCGCGGATTTATCCCCGGCCCTGGCGATGGTCCGGGCTGACGGGCCGATAAAAGTGAGACCGCTGTCGTGGCAGGCCTGTGCAAAGGCGGCGCTTTCAGACAGAAACCCGTATCCCGGATGAACGGCATCGGCACCGGTCTGTTTTGCAGCAGCAATGACTGCCGCCTGGTTCAGATAGCTTTTCCGGCTCAACGCCGGGCCGATGTGCACGGCTTCATCCGCCCGTCTGACGTGCAAAGAGTCCCTGTCGGCATCTGAATACACAGCAACGGTGGGGATCCCCATTTCCCGGCAGGTCCGGATAATTCTAAGGGCAATTTCTCCCCGGTTTGCGATAAGAATTTTTTTAAACAACATGCCTTGTCTCCCAGCCTGGTTTTATACGGCGGCAATAATCCGGTCTGGCGGTGATCCGCAGTCCTTGTTGTGCAGTGTTCACCGGAGCGCAATTTCCATCAATGCCTGATTTTTCATGACCGGATCCTCGTTTTCCACCAGGATCTTTTCCACCACTCCGGTATGACCGCACCGGATTTCAGTGAAAATTTTCATGGATTCGATCATGCACACAATGTCTTCGGGTTTGACGGATTGCCCCGGTTCGACCAGCGGGGGTTTGTCCGGTGCGGATGCCCGGTAGAAAGTCCCCATGACCGGCGAAGTAATGATGTGGACAGTTTTTCCCATATCAGACTCTCCTTTGAAAACGCTAGGTTATTTAATAAAAAATACTTGACATATATTTTGAATCTATGTCAAGTATATTTTTAATTGGGGCAGGTATCACCATAAAAATTCCAAACACCAGGGGTATATGGTCACGCCATTGAAAAAAAAGCAACTTTCCAAGCAGCCGCTGGCAGCCAGAGCCTATGAAACCCTTGTAAAAAAAATCATCTGCCTGGAATACCAGCCCAGCCAGCATCTGGAGGAAAGCCAGCTGGTGGAGGATCTGGGTATCGGCCGGACCCCCATCCGTGAAGCCCTGGTGCGGCTTCACGGCGAAAAAATGGTGGAATCCCATCCCAAAAGAGGGGTCATCGTCCGGCCCATCACCCTGCAGAACACCAAGGCCATGTTCGAGAGCATGAAGCTGATAGAGCTGGGCATCGTTGATATCGCCGTTGACCGGGACTGCACCGTGTTTCTGGAAAAGATGAAAATCGCCAACCAGGCGGCCCAGAAAGCTGTCATGGCCAATGATGTGTTCGGCCTGGTGGAGGCCAACCACGAATTTCATATGAATTTTGCCAGGTGCTCCCAGAATGAATTTCTCATCCGGGCGGTCAAGGATATCCGTACCGAAGCCAAGCGCCTCTCCTACCTGTCCTATGACAATGTCATCGATCCCGACAGGCCTTTGGAGATCCATTATGAATCCGTGGTGGGCGAACACGACCAGATCATTGACGGTCTTTCGGACAGGGATGCACACCGGGTAAAACAGCTGATGACCGAGCATATTCTGACCTTCAGGGAAAGGATCATCGTGTTTATGACATCCTGAGCGGTTTTGCGTGACAGCGCATCCACATATTGTGTAACCCCCATAAATAAAGGAGAGAAGAATGAAAAAATTAGCAGTCATTTTAACCGGTCTGATGTTTTCTCTGATTCTGGGCGGTACGGGCCTGGCCCAGACCAAATGGGATCTTCACCTGAATTACCCTGCCGGCAATTTCCATTCCCAGGGTGCCCAGCGATTTTCCGATGCCGTGGCCGAGGCCACCGGCGGCCGGTTGACCATTGTGCTCCATGCGGGCGCATCTTTGGGGTTCAAAGGCCCGGAACTGCTGCGGTCTGTGGCCGAAGGCCAGCTGGCCATTGCGGAAATCCCCACCGGCATGGTGGAAGGCGATGCCCCGGTGCTGGCGTTGACCGCCCAGCCGTTCATTTCCACCAACCCTTTTGAACAGCGGCTGCTCTATCAGCTGTCCAAGCCGGTCTATGCCAAACACCTCAAACGGTTCAACCAGATCACCCTGTACACGTCAGTATGGCCGTTTTCCGGCATTTACACCCAGCGGCCCATCACCTCTGAGGCGGATCTCAAAGGATTGAAGATGCGGGTGTACGACGGCACCGGCCTGGCCTTTGGAAACGCCACCGGCATTGCGGCCCGGAAGATGCCGTTCTCCGAAGTATACCCTGCCATGAAGGCGGGCCTGCTGGACTCCATGTACACCTCTTCGGTATCCGGGGTGGATGCCAATGCCTGGGAAGTACTCAAGTACTTCACCCCCATCAACATCGTGGGTCCGGTGAACATGATCAACGTCAACCTGGATGCCTGGAACAAACTGGACAAGGAAATTCAGGACATTGTGCTGGAGATTGCAGCGGAAATGGAAGATGAAATGTGGAACCTGGCCGGTGACATGGACCGTAAAGCCAAGGCCACACTCGAGGAAAACGGCATGACCATCAATCCGGTGAGCGCCAAATTCCGGGCGGAACTCAATGCCGTGGGTGAAACGCTCCGGGCGGAATGGGCCCAGAAAGCCGGTGAAGATGCCCAGGCCATTCTGGCTGAGTATTATAAAATCACCGGCAGATAGGAAACAGAATATCCAATAGTGCCGGGTGCCGGACAGGGGCGTCTCCTGTCCGGCCCTGGCCCTGAAACGCCATGGGTGTGGGTGATGGAATGAATCTTCTTGTAAAAATATCAGACCGGTTGAGCGACTTCACCGCCGGCTTGTCCGCCGTGCTGCTGGGAATGATGACCGTCTTGATCCTGGTGGAAATCTTTATCTGGAACCTGTTTGAAAAGACAACGCTGATCGCCGATGAATACAGCGCATACGGCCTGGCGGCCATTATTTTCCTTGGCGCAGGATACTGCCTCAAGGAAAAAGGTCACATCCGGATCACCCTGATTCTGGGATTTCTGCCGCCGGCGGCAGCCCGGATCATCACCTTTGGTGCCACCTGCGCGGCCACCGTTTTCATGGGATACCTGTGGTGGTACCTGTTTAAAATGGTCCAGTCCGCTTTCCGGTACGAGTCCTCCTCCGGCACCCTGACCAACACCCCGCTGTGGATTCCCCAACTCATTCTGCTGGCAGGGGCGGCCGGATTTTTCATCCAGCTCGCCGCCACCGCCGTCAAGACCTGCCACGCCATCCGGACAAAAGAGGAGGTGGTGTAATGGAAGCGGATCTGCTTTTCATGTCCGTGGTGGTGTTCGGGTCCCTGTTTCTGCTTCTGGCCGCCGGGGTGTGGGTGGGATTTTCCCTGTTCATTGTCGGATTTATCGGCATGACTTTTTTTTCTTCACTGCCGGCCGGCAACAACATGGCCTCTTCGGTGTGGGCCACCATTGAAAAATGGGAATATGTGGCCCTGCCCCTGTTCATTCTCATGGGAGAGATCCTGTACCGGTCCGGCATATCGGAACGGTTGTTCCGGGCGCTGGTACCGTGGCTCTACCGGCTGCCCGGGGGGCTGCTGCTCATGAATATCGTGTCCTGCACCCTGTTTGCCGCCGTGTCCGGCTCCAGCGCCGCCACCACCGCCACGGTGGGGCGGATCACCCTGGCGGAATTTGACAAGCTCGGATATGACCGCAGCCTGTCCATGGGATCTCTGGCCGGGGCCGGCACCCTGGGGTTCCTCATTCCCCCTTCTTTGATCATGATCATCTATGCCATCCTGGCGGAAGTATCCATCGGCAAGATGTTCATGGCCGGAATTCTGCCGGGACTGCTGCTGTCCGGGGTCTATTCCGTCTACATCATTTACCGGGGCATCCGGAATCCGGATATCGCTCCCCGGTCCCAGGATTCCTATACCTGGGCCGACCGGTTTGTGGGACTCAAGGACCTGGCCCCCACCGTGACACTGATTCTCATGGTGCTGGGCAGCATTTACGGCGGGTACGCCACCCCGACGGAAGCTGCGGCTTTAGGCGTGCTGGGCGCTTTCGGGTTTGCCGCCCTCAACCGCCAGATGACGCCAAAGGTACTGTTTGACTGCCTCAAAAGTGCGGTGAAAACCAATGCCATGATCATGCTCATTGTGGTGGGTGCTGGATACCTTTCCCGGGTCATGGGGTTTTTAGGCATCCCGGCCGCCATCACCCAGATCATCACCCAGATGGATCTGTCGCCTTACATGCTCATGATTCTGCTGGGGTGCGTGTATATCCTGCTGGGGTGCCTGCTGGACGGGTTTTCCATTGTGGTGATGACCCTGCCCATTGCCCTGCCCATGGTCACGGCCGCCGGGTTTGACCCCATCTGGTTCGGCATCTACCTGATCCTGATGGTGGAGGTCAGCCAGATCACGCCGCCGGTGGGATTCAACCTGTTTGTGATCCAGGGGCTCACCGGAGAGCCCATCATGAAAATCGCCCGGTATGCGCTGCCGTTTTTCTTTCTGATGCTGCTGACCACGGCGATATTGACGGTATTTCCTGAGATCGCCCTGTACCTGCCGGATCTGATGACGGCAAACTAACTCGAACACAAGGTGAAAAACCATGAAACGCATCGATCTGAACTGTGATATGGGAGAAAGCTTCGGCGCCTACACCATCGGCATGGATGACGCGGTGATGGCGCACATCACCTCGGCCAACATCGCCTGCGGATTTCATGCCGGAGATCCTTTGGTCATGGACCGGACCGTGAAACTGGCAACACAGCAAAAAGTAGGGATCGGCGCCCATCCGGGGTATCCGGATCTGCTCGGGTTCGGCCGGCGGCCCATGGCCTGTTCCAAAGAAGAGATCACCCAGTATGTCATCTACCAGGTCGGGGCCCTGAACGGGTTCTGCCGGGCCCACGGGGCAACCCTGCAGCATGTCAAACCCCATGGGGCCCTGTACCTGGATGCGGTGGAAAACGATGCTGTTGCCCGGGGCGTTGCCGCAGGCATCCTGGCGGTGGATCCGGATCTGTTGTTTGTGGCCCTGGCCGGCAGAAAAGGGGAACCCATGCGGCGCATGGGGGCCGAGCTGGGGTTGAAGGTGGTGTATGAAGCGTTTCCGGACCGGGCCTACACCCCGGAAGGCACCCTGGTTTCCCGAAAACAGCCCGGGGCGGTGATTTCAGATCCGGATGCAGTGGCCCGGCGGGCCCTGGACATGGCCAACGGCTTTGTCATTGCCGTGGACGGGACCCGCATCGATCTGGAAGTGCACTCCTTGTGTGTGCACGGGGACAACCCGGCTGCCGTGGCTTTGGTGAAAACGATCCGCAACACCCTTGAAAAAAACGGCATCCAGGTGGTGCCCATGGGAGACCGTTGACGCATGACCTCTCAGGTATATGAAAAACCGGTCTGCCGCCTGGCCGGTGACACCGGCTTTCTGGTGGAATTCGGTGACGGCATTGACCCCGCGGTCAACGCAAAGGTCAGGACCATGGCCCGGGCACTGGAAACAGATCCCCCGCCGGGTATCCGGGAGGTGATCCCCACCTACCGGTCCCTGCTGTTTATCTATGACCCGGAGATAACCGACCCGGACCGCCTGTTCCAGGTGGTGCAGCATCTGAATGCCACACGGGCCCCAGAGGATGCGGCGCCGTTCAAGGTGGTGGAAATTCCGGTGTGCTATGGTGGCGATTTCGGCCCGGACATCGCCAATGTCCGGAAAAATGCCGGCCTGACTGAAGATCAGGTGATCCAGATACACACGGCTCCGGAATATCTGATCTATATGGTGGGGTTCACCCCGGGATTCGCGTTTCTGGGTGGGCTGGACGACCGGCTGTTCACCCCCCGGCTGGAAACCCCCCGCATGCATGTGCCCAAAGGATCGGTGGGTATTGCCAACAACCAGACCGGCATGTATCCCATTGCCAGCCCGGGCGGATGGCAGCTCATCGGCCGGACCCCGCTGAACCTGTTTGCCCCCCGCAGAAAAAACCCCTTTCTTTACCGGGCAGGGGACAAAATCAGGTTTGTGCCCATCTCCCCGTCCGAATACCACCGGCTGGCAGAAAAGGAGAAGATCTGATGCAGGCAGTTGAAGTACTGGCCCCCGGCGGATTTACCACGGTCCAGGACAAGGGACGGTTCGGATTCCAGCAGATGGGGGTCCCGGTCTGCGGGGTTCTGGACACATTTGCCGGCGACATGGCCAACCTGCTGGTGGGAAATGATCCGGGCCGGGCCGTTCTGGAAATCACGGTCATGGGACCGTCCCTCAAATTTCTCGCCCCCATGGATATCGCGGTCACCGGCGCAAAAATGGACATGACCCTCAACAGCCGGCCGGTGAATCAGTGGCAATCCATCCGGGTGAAGCCGGAAGATGTGCTGACCATCTCCCAGGTCCAGGCCGGGTGCCGGGCCTGTCTGGCGGTCACCGGCGGCATCCGGGTGCCCGAAATCATGGGGTCCTGTGCCACATACGTGGGAGGGGGCATCGGCGGATTCAAGGGCCGGCCGCTTCAGGCAGGCGATATCCTGGATGCCCATGACGCCCCGCTGCTGACCCGGGAACGGGCGGTTCCTGAAGACCTGATCCCGGACTATCCCTCCCATGTGCTGCTCCGGGCGGTTCCCGGCCCCCAGGACGACTATTTTGACCAGGGCCTGGCCATCCTGTTTTCCAGCCCGTATATGGTCACCCCCAAAGCGGACCGCATGGGATACCGCCTCCAGGGAGAAAAAATCCCCATCAAACCGGGCATGCCCGGAAGTATTGTTTCAGAACCCTCCATGCCCGGCGGCATCCAGATTCCGGCAGATGCCCAGCCCATCATCCTGCTGGTGGAACAGACCGTGGGCGGATACGCCAAAATCGCCACTGTGATCTCAACCGATATCCCGAAACTGGCCCAGGCCACCCCGGGAGACACGGTGGCATTTGAAAAAATCGGACTGGCTGCCGCCCATCAGATTTTCCGGGATGAAAAAAGGAAACTGGCAAAGATCCTGGCGCGCCTGTAGTTTGAAAATCACATCCGGACGTCAGGGGATCTCCGTCATCTGCTGCCATCCACCGCCCAACGCCTTGAACAGATGCACCAGATTGGCGCTGACCGCACCCCGGCTCTGGGCCAGCTGGTCTTCAAAGGACAGCAGGGACCGCTGGGCATCCAGCACATTGCTGAAATCCACCAGCCCGGCCCGGTACTGGTCCCGGGCAATGCGGTCGGCATTGCGGGCAGCCTCTGTGGCCCGGACAAGGGAATCCCGGCGCAGCTGCTCCTTGGCAAAGGCCAGAATCGCGTTCTCTATCTCCTCCCTGGCTGCCAGGAGCGCCGCCTGGTAGTCGATCAGGGCCTGTTCCTGACGGGCGGACTGGGCCTTGATCTGCTGACGGATACGGCCGCCGTCAAACAGCCGCCAGGAGACCCGGGGACCGATTCCCCAGAACCGGCTGGCGCTGTCGAAAAAATCCCCGGCAGACAGGGCTTCCAGGCCGAAAGATCCCATCAGGTGAAACTGCGGGTACAGCTCTGCTTCAGCCACCCCCACCAGTGCAGTCTGCCGGGCCACGGCCCGTTCCGCCCGGCGGATGTCCGGGCGCTGGCGCAGGGTTTGGGCAGGGATCCCCATCACGATCTCCACCGGAATACAGGGGATCGGATGGGACGGCGCCAGAGTCGCATGCAGGGTTCCCGGCGGGACGCCCACCAGGACCGCCAGACGGTTCCCGGCCCTGCCCAGGCCGTCCTGCAGCAGCGGGATCTGGGACCGGGTCTGTTCCAGGACATAACGGGACTGATGGACCGCCAGTTCACCGATCAGTCCGGCCTCATACCGGGACTGGTTGATCTCAAAGGTTTCCTGCTGGGTTGCCAGGTTTGCCTCGGCCGCCTGGAGGCGGGCCTGATAGGTCCGTATGCTCAGATAATTGAGGGCCACTTCCGCCTGGAGGCTCACCAGCACCGCGCCCATGGCTTCCTGCCGGGTTTCCAGTTCCGCCAGGGCCGCTTCTTTGGCCCGGCGGATCCCGCCGAACAGGTCCAGTTCCCAGACCGTATCAAAGCCGGCAATGTAATAACCGGTGGCTTCACCGGAACCGGCGCGGCCGCTGGTTTGCTCACTGGTCTGCCGACGGCTGACCCGGCCGGTGCCGTCCAGGACCGGATAATCATCTGCCTGGCTGACACCGTAAAGGGCCCTGGCCTCACTGATACGGGCCATGGCATTCTGCAGGTCCAGATTGCCGGCAACCGCCCGCTCAATCAGGTCGGTCAGCTGCGGGTCCTCAAACACCTGCCACCAGGCGGCCCGGCCCTGAGCATCGGTCGCTGAAACAGCCAGCCCCCCTGCCAGCCGGGTATGCCAGGCTTCCGGGGCCTGCATCTCCGGGGCCTGATAATCCGGCCCCACAGTGGCACATCCGGACAAAACTATCAGCACAAACACGATGACATACCTGTACAAACCACCTGGAAAAGAAAAACAGGAGATTCCATGAGGGGTGTCATTACTGTTCACGTTTCGCATACGCGGTATCACCTTTTGTTTCTCAAGGGGTTGACCCCAGATGGGCGGAATCTGATGAATCAGCGCTTTTTTTCCGCCTGGCCCGGCCTTTTTCACTGATGGTCTGGAAAATGTAATACAGGGCCGGAATCAGAAAAATACCAAAAAAAGTGGCCACGCACATGCCTGAGAAAACCGCCGTACCGATGGCCCGACGGCTGCCGGCCCCGGCGCCGGTGGCGATGAGCATGGGCACCAGTCCGAAAATAAAGGTCAGAGAGGTCATGAGTACCGGCCGGAACCGGATGGCCCCGCCGGTCACGGCGGCTTCGGCGATGGAAAGGCCGGCCAGCCGCTGGCCTTTGGCAAACTCCACGATGAGAATGGCGTTTTTGGCTGCCAGACCCACCAGCAGCACCAGGCCGATCTGGGCATAGATGGACAGGGGCATGTCCAGGAGCCACAGGCCCGCCAGGGCGCCCAGGGTGCCCACCGGTATGGTCAGCACAATGGACAGGGGCAGGTTCCAGCTTTCATACTGGGCCACCAGGAACAAATAGGCGAACACCAGGGCCAGGGCAAACAGCCACACCACCTGGCCGCCGGTGGTTTTTTCCTGATAGGACAGGGCCGACCATTCATAATCAAACCCGGGCGCCAGCACATCGGCCGCCACCTGTTCCATGGCGGCCATGGCCTGGCCCGAGGAAAACCCCGGCGCGGCATCCCCGTTGAAATCAGCGCTGGTGAACTGATTGTACCGCTTGATGAGCTGGGGTCCCAGCACCGTGTGCAGGGTCACCAGACTGGTGAGGGGAATCATCTGCTGGTCATTGCTGCGCACATACAGGTGCTTGATATCCTCTGCCGTATCCCGGAAGGGTCCGTCCGCCTGGACCTTGACCTGGTAAGTCCGGCCCCCGAGGTTGAAGTCGTTGACATAGGCGGACCCCAGATGGGCCTGCAGGGTGGAAAAAATCCTGGACACCGGTACCTTGAGGTATTCGGCCCGCGTGCGGTCCACATCCACAAAAATCTGGGGTGTGTCCGCTGTGTAAGTGGTGAACACCCGGTCCAGAACCGGGTTCTGGTTGGCGGCCATCATCAGACCCAGAGCCATGCTGAACAATTCCTGGGGATCCTGGCCTTCCCTGGCAAGCAGTTGAAAACTGAACCCGCTGCTGGTTCCCAGCCCGGATATGGGCGGCGGTGAAAAGGCAAAGGCATTGGCATCCGGCATGGCCGCCAGTTTTGCCTGGGCTTGTGCCACAATGGCGTCCAGCTGCTGGTGCGCCTGGCGGCGTTCATCCCAGGGCTTGAGTATCCCTAAGGAAAATCCCACGTTGGCGGCATTTCCACTGAGCAGGCTGAAGCCGGAGACACCGATCATGTTGTCCACCCCGTCGATGCCCCGTATCTCCCGGGTGATGTCATCCATCACTGCGGCGGTGCGGGACAGCGACGCAGACTGGGGAAGCTGCACATTGATAAGGAAATATCCCTGGTCCTCCTGGGGAAGAAAGCTGGTGGGGGTACTGGCAAACAGCAGCACCATTGCCGTGATCACCGCTGCAAACAGCAGGATGGGGACCATCAGCCACCGGATCATCCACCCGGATCCGGCCACATATCCCCGGCGGCTCACGCCGACCAGACGGTTGAACCAGGCATAAGGTCCTTTTTCCGCCGGCCGGTGCCGGTTCAAAAATGTGGCGCACAGGGCCGGGCTGAGGGTCAGTGCGCAGGTGGCGGAAAGGAGCACCGCACTGCACATGGTCACGGCAAACTGCCGGTACAGCTGGCCGGTGATGCCCGGCATGAATGCCACCGGCACAAAAACAGAGAAAAGCACCAGGGTGGTGGAGATAATGGGTCCCACCACCTGGGCCATGGCTTTTCTTGTGGCTGCCGGCGCAGACAGGTTTTCTTCATGCATCACCCGGTGCACATTCTCCACCACCACAATGGCATCATCCACCACCAGCCCGATGGCCATGATCAGTGCAAACAGCGTGATGGTATTGGCATTGTATCCCAGGGCCGTGAGAATGGCGAACGTGCCGATCAGAGAGACCGGGATGGCCACGGACGGAATCAGGGTGGCCCGCCAGTTCTGGAGAAACATGAAAATCACCGCAATGACCAGCAGGGTGACCAGCCCCAGTGTAAAAAGGATTTCATCAATGGCCGCAGACACATACCGGGTGGTATCCAGAATGATCTCATAGGCCACATCATCGGGCATGCCGGCTTCCAGCTTCTTGAGCTCACTGCGGACGCTTTCCATGGTTTCCAGGGCGTTGGCGTCCGAATCCCGGTACACCGCCAGGGTGTTGGCCGGATTGCCGTTAAGGATCGATTCGGTGGCATAGGACTGGGCTGCCAGCTCCACCCGGGCCACATCCCTGAGCCGCACCAGCCCCCCCTGGTCATTGGTGCGCACGATGATCGCTTCAAACTCCTTGGGGTCGGTGAGCCGCCCTTTGGCCCGCAGGGAAAACTGCACCATCTGTTTCTGCTCAAGGGGTTCCATGCCCACGGTCCCCAAAGACGCCTGAACATTCTGGGTGCGGATGGCCACGATGATGTCCTCAGGGGTCAGGCCCAGGGCGGTCATCCGCTTCGGATCCATCCAGATCCGCAGGCTGTACTCTTTTTCACCGAAAATCATGGCATCGCTGACCCCGTTGATACGAACCAGCGTATCCTTGACCTGGTCACTGAGATAGTTGCTCAAAAACAGCAGGTCCCGGGTCCTGTCCGGCGAGTAAAAGCTGACGGCCGCCATCATGTCGCTGGAACGTTTCCGCACACTGATGCCCTGACCCACCACTTCCCCCGGCAGTTTGGGTGTCGCCAGCTGAATGCGGTTCTGCAGGTTGACCTGGTTGATGTCCGGATCACTGCCGACTTCAAAGGTGACCCGCAGGGTGTAATTTCCGGTATCCGAGCTGGTGGATGACATGTAGAGCATGTTGGAAACCCCGTTCACCTCTTTTTCCAGCGGGGCCGCCACGGTCTGGGCCAGCACTTCGGCGCTGGCCCCGGGATAAAATGCGGATACCGTGATTTCCGGCGGGGTGATCTGGGGATACTGGGCCACGGGAATGGCCATGAGGGCCAGAAAACCCGCCAGGGTGATGACGATGGAAATGACGCCGGCCAGGCGGGGACGCTGTATGAAGATATCGGATATCATGGGTCAGTTCTCCGGATCTGCCGGCACCGCATTGACCGGCTGCCCGGGCCGTACCTTCTGAATACCGCTGACGATCACCCGGTCCCCGGCCTGCAGCCCGGATTCAACCGCCCACATCTGATCCACAACCGGCCCGGTAACGATGGGCCGGGGGGTGGCAATGCCGTCTTCGACCGTCAGAACATACCGGCCATCCTGGTTGACCAGCACGGCGGACTGGGGCACCACCGGCATCAGCACCGGGGCTGCCGCCCTGACCTGGACCGTGACATATTGCCCGGGCAGCAGCAGGCTGTCCGGATTCTTAAACCGGGCCCGAACCGTAATGGTGCCGGTGGCGGTGTCCACCTGGTTGTCCACAAACACCACCTGCCCCGGTTCGGGATATACCTCATTGCCCGGCAGGATCAACCGGGGGGAGAGCCGCGGGTCCTGGGGCGCATCCATTTCCCGGACGGCTTTCTGTACGGCGGCGAAATCGTTTTCACTGATGGCATAGGCCACCCGGACAGGGTCTGTCTGAACGATTCTTGCCAGTACGCCGGAAGCGGGATTGACCAGATTGCCCCGGGTAAAGGCGGTCCGGCCGATGCGGCCGGAAATCGGGGCCGTGATGGTGGTATAGGCCAGGTTCAGGCTGCTGGTGTCCAGGGCGGCCTGGGCCGCTGCCAGGCTGGCCCGGGCCGCCAGTTCCGATGCCACGGCATTGTCCATGTCCATGGCGGATATGCTTTGCGGGCTCACGGACTGCAACCGTTTCAGGTGACTCCGGGCCCGGGACAGCTCTGCCTCGGCCTGGGCCACCCGGGCATTTTCCAGGGCCACTTTGGCCGCATATCCCTGTTGTTCAATACGGTAGAGTACCTGGCCTTGTGTGACAACATCGCCCTCCCTGAAACTCACCTCTTCCAGAAATCCTTCCACCCGTGCCCGCAGCTCAACCGACTGAATGGCCTCCACATGACCCACATACTCGTCTGCCGGCACAATATCCTGCTCGGTGATGGTGGCCACCCGCACCTGGGGCACCGGGGGCTGCTGGGCAAATACGGCGGCACATAAAAACAGGGACATGGTCATGCTAAGAAAAATCATCTGTCCCGGCAGGGTGTGTGGCATCTCATCACTCCTTTATTGTTTTATCTGTAATGCATCCCAGCAGGACCGGTCCAGAGAGTGCACCATATCATCTTCCAGCACTGCCAGCCCGGCCAGAGTATTGCGGACCA
>DATHSR010000526.1:0-1563 GCA_035464035.1 Desulfotignum sp.
AAGGCCGCCAGGTGATAGAAATGCAGGATATGGGACTGCAGATAGTTGGCGCCCAGGATCAGGTTCCTGGCAATCCGTCCGTTGTCGGTCAGTTCCACCCCGAATGCGTCGTCCAGGGCCAGGGCCGAGGCCGTGGCATGGGCCGTGGGGCACACTCCGCAGATCCGCTGGGTGATCTGTGTGGCATCCCTGGGATCTCTGCCGATGAGGATCTGTTCAAAGCCTCTGTACATGCCGCCGGTGAGACGGGCATCCACCACCTTGCCGTCGGCTACTTCCACTTCCGCCTTCAGATGACCTTCGATACGGCTCACCGGATCGATGGCGATTTTTATGTTTGTGCCTGCCATACTAAAACCTCCTTGGTTCAGTTAATTTCCTGGGTCAGCAGGAATCAGTAAGCGGGTTCGTAAAACGGTGACATGGCATCCGGAAACCCCGGCTCCACGCACCCGATGCACACGGCATTGTCCACGCACCAGTTCATGCCCGAGTTCCATTTGCGCTGGTAGCAGTCGGCATAGGTGTCCGGGCCCTTGCACCCCACATCCATGCGGCACCCGTTGGGGTCGGACAGGGTTGTCGACATGGCCGCCTCGTCATACGCATCCAGGCGCGGGCAATTGTCATGGATGTTGTTGCCGAAAAACAGTTTGGGCCGGCCGTCATAATCCAGCTCCGGAATACCGGTTTCCAGCAGATAGGCGATGGTGCCCACGATCCAGTCCGGATGGGGCGGGCAGCCCGGGATGTTCACCACCGGGGTGGTGATCTTGTTCTTGTTGAAAAAATCCATGACCCCGGTGGCGCCGGTGACATTGCCTTTGGCCGCCGGGATCCCCCCGTAGGCGGCGCAGGTGCCGACCGCCAGAACCGAGCCGGCCATGGGCGCTGTTTCCTGAACCAGGTCCATGATGGTGATCTCCCGGTGGTCGATTTCCCCCAGCACACAATACCGGCCGTTGGCCGCCACCGGAATCGAGCCCTCGATCACCAGGGAGAACCGGCCTTTGTACTCTTCGGCCACCGCATATACATGCTTCATGGCATTTTCCCCCTCAGCCACCCCCACGGTGGGGTGGAACTGGAGACTGATCACCTTGAGCAGGATGTCGGCAATGGACGGGTCCACGCTGTTGAGCAGCGACACGGAACACCCGGTGCAGCCCTGTCCCTGGATCCAGATCACCGGGTGGCGGGTCAGCCCTTTTTCCAGGGCCTGGATCAGGGCCGGGTTGAAGATCTGGGAGATTCCGATACCTGCAGCGGTTCCGGTGACGGTTTTCAGAAAGTTCCGCCGGGAAATTCCACAGGATCTCAGCGGCAGATCCGGCAGCGTCTGTCTGTCTTTCACAAGCACCTCCTTGATGCGGTTAATAAGTTGCGTTCGGGCCTTATGCCTGTATGTCAGAAATTCCGGTAAAACCGGTCCTCTCTTGTTTCATGTCCGCAGCCCCGGGGCAAATTTCTGGTGTCTGGCGCTTAAAAAAAAACGTTTTTTTGGGTTGGACCCCACGCAGGCTTGAAGTTGTTAGTTATAACGATAAAACCGTATTGTCAATG
>DATHSR010000527.1:0-5831 GCA_035464035.1 Desulfotignum sp.
GCAGGGGAAGATGCGGTGGGGGTGCAGCTGGGAGTGACACTGCCGGTGTGGTGGGGAAAAAACAAAAGCCGGATCGCCCTGGCTGAAACTGCTGTGGAAAAAGCAAAGGCTGAACAGCAGGTGGCAGCCAATGAACTCAAAGCCCGGATCAGCCGCATGTGGTTTAGGCTTCAGAATGCCGGCCGGCTGACCACCCTGTATGAAAAAGAGCTGAGTCCCCAGGCCATGGCCGCACTTCAAACAGCTGAAACCTGGTTCAGACAGGGGGAGGGCGGGTTTGCCGATTTTCTGGAGATACAGGCGACGGCCTATAATTTTCAACTGGCCCTGGCCCGGTCGAAAGCGGATTATGCCAAAACCCTGGTACAGCTGGAACAGGCAGCCGGTGTGATTCTGGATATAAAACTGACCGGAGCGTTGGAAGCGGAGGCCCCATGAAAACGATTCTATATACGGTCTGTTTTTTAGTGGGTCTCGGGGTTGCCTGGGCCCATGGGGGGGAATATGCCCGGATGAAAAAAGACCTTGATGCCTATCGGCCGCACTTGAGTTATCCCCTCCCGCCGGTTTCCCGGGACCGGCAAGCCGGTGAGACCGGTCGGGAAACCCGCCATGAAAAGGTGGCCCCGCAAATGATCGGGCAGTTACCCGGCCGCGATCGGTTACCAGCTCCGGATGCCGGAGCAGATCTTATTTTTTTCCAAGGCACTGAAGAGCGTTTCAGAGCGCTCGCACAGATTGCTTCAGATCCCGTAAGCGCCATGGCGCACATCCGGGAAAAACTGGTGCTCGATGAGGTCAGAATCATGGCACTGTTGCGCAACCCAACGGTTCAGGCCGCCCGGAAAAAAGTGCTGGCCGAACGCCAGTCCTTTGATCAGATCACCGCCCTCAATGACCGGTTGCGCCAATATGCCGCATTTACAAGCGCCGTTTCTTCCCAGGCCGGGCCGCTGCTGTCCGGCGGTGCCCCGGGGCCGGCCTATCCCTTTCCCGGCCTTTCCGCCTTACAGGGAAAGATGGTCAAAGAGCAGGTGTTCACGTTGACCCAGCAGGAACTGATTGCCCAGAAGCAGGTAATCAGCGATATGGATTCCGCTTTCCATGACCTGGTGTTTATTCAACAGTCCATACAGGTGATCAAAGAGACCCTGGATGCCTTCAGCCGCCTTGAAATGGTGGCGACCTCTCTTTACACCAGCGGCCGGACCAGCTTCCAGGACGTGATCAAGGTAAAAATCAGGATTCAGACCCTGGAAGAAGAGCTGATCACGCTCAACACCCGGACGAAAAACTTACAGATCCGTATACTGGAACTGCTGGATCTGCCCTGGGACGTCCGGGTGGGGCCGCCGGTGCCGGTACCGGTGCCTGAAAACATTCCCGGTCCTGAAGACCTGTTTGCCCTTGCCCGGCAGCACCGCCAGGAACTGGCGGTCATCCGGTCTCAGATAAACCGGGTTTCCGCCATGGTGGAAATGGCGGAAACCATGATGGAAGCCCCTTTTCATCTGGGATTGTCCCTGTCACAGAATGATTTTATCAATACCGCCGGCACCGATGCCCCCAAACAGGCGTTTGCTGAAAAAACCATGGCCGCGATGGCCAACAACAGCCCGGTGCGGCCCTGGTACGGCATCAATGGCCCCTGGCTGAATCAGACCCGGCAGACCCTGTCCGCCCTGAAACACACCCTGGCGGCCCAGGAAAATGCCACAGACCGCCTGGTGCGCAACGCATGGTTTGAGGTGGATAAAAACCGCCGGGAATACACGCGTTACAAAGAGCGGATCATGCCTCTGGCAGCATCGGCCCTGGAGGTGTCAGCCAAAGAATATGAGGCCGGATCAATTCCGTTTTCCCAGGCAATGGATTCCTATACCTTCTGGCTGAACGTCCAGCTTGCCATCGCAGAAAAAAAGGCTGCGCTTGGAAAATCCGTGGCCGATCTGGAAGCGGTTGTGGGCACAAAATTAGAACCGCCGCCGGGAGTGTAAACTGTTTATGACCCTGAGTTTCCTCCCGGTGTGTTTCTGATGGGCACACCGGGAACCAACAGCCAACCTGAACAAGAAAAGGAAAAGACCCATGAAAAAGAAAACTCATCGTGCCTTCGGCATTATCATATTGTCCGCGTTTCTGGCGCTGTCTGCCGGCGCTGTCGCAGCATCCAGTGACGGCCATCATAAAACGCCATCGGACCGGATGGGAGACTTGTTCCATGAATCCCTGCAGGACGGATACATGCTGTCCTATTATCTGATGGACATGCGGGGCCCGAAAGATGACAAGGCCTCGGACAGCCACGCCGCCGGCCATGATCATTCAGCCCATGATAAAAAAGAGATGGACAGGCCCCATCACATCATGGTGTATATCATGGATCCGGCCCATGCCCCGGTTACCGACGCCCAGGTTGAATTTGTCATCAAAAGCGGCACCGGCATGGAACAGAAAATCAAGGCTGCCTATATGAGCCAGGGTTTTGGCATCATGGCGGACATGAAACAGGAAGGGGTCTATGAGATCACGACCCATGTGGCTTTCACCGGCGTGACCCTCATGGACCGGTTCGACCATGAGATGAAATGATCTTGAAAGATTTGATGTTGACGCATCCGGCCAAGGCATGACATAGTGCCGGGTTGTGGGATGTCCGGGATTCCCGGGCCGTCTGTGACAATAATTGCCTGAAACATCTCCTGGATGTCGGCACTGGTGTAAGATGCTCAACTGCAGAGAAAACGGAACCGGCCCGCCGGTGATCCTGATCCATGGCCTGCTGGGATCCTGTGCCACCATGGGCAGGCTGGCCCGGGGTCTGGCCGGAGATTTCAGGGTTCTGGCCGTGGATCTGAGAAATCACGGCAGCTCGTTCCATGCCGGCACCATGACCTTTCGGGAAATGGCCCGGGATCTGGCTGCTTTCATGGATGAAAAACACCTGGCATCTGCCGGTGTGGCAGGCCATTCCATGGGGGGCAAATGCGCCATGCAGCTGGCCATGGATTTTCCCGACAGAGTGTCGGCCCTGGCGGTTCTGGACATGGCGCCCAGATATTACCCCCCCTTATGGGTGCCCTATATTCAGGCCATGCTGGGATTGGATTTGAGTCAGATAACCCGCCGGGATCAGGCGGCCCGGATTCTTGCAGCAGCAGTCCCGGAAAGATCGTTGCGGGGGTTTCTGCTCCAGAATCTGAAACGAACCGCTGGGCAGGGGTTTTCCTGGCGGGCCGGGCTGGCGGAGATTCTGGCGGCCATGGAAGATATCTGCGCACCGGTTGACGGTCCTCCCTATCCGGGGCCGGCCCTGTTTATCCGGGGCGGGGCATCTGATTTTGTTCTGGATGAAGACTGGCAGCAGATCCGGAACCGCTTCCCGGCAGCAGCGCTTAAAACCATTGCCAAGGCCGGTCACCTGGTTCACCTCGAACATCCGGATCTTGTGACCGGGCTGCTGGCCGATTTTTTTGGATCACCATCGGTTCGGACTGCTGCAATGGAAAAGAAAGGATAGCAGTGAGCATGGCCCTTCATCTCACCCATAAGATTCAGATCCCGGACCGTGACATCCAGCTGGAGGCCATCCGGGCCCAGGGGGCAGGGGGGCAGCATGTGAACAAGGTCGCCACTGCCATCCATCTGCGGTTCGACATCCGGGCATCCAGCCTGCCAGAAGAGATCAAATCCAGGCTGCTGGCTTTTGCGGACCATCGGATTTCCGCAGACGGCATTGTTGTCATCAAAGCCCAGCAGTTCCGGAGCCAGGAAAAAAACAGGGTTGATGCCATAAAAAGATTGCGGCAGTTGGTCTTAAAGGCCATGGTCCGGCCCAAAAAACGCCGGCCGACCCGGGTTCCCAAGGCAGCCCAAAAAAAACGGCTGGACAGTAAAACTAAACGGGGACGGGTGAAGCGTCTGCGGGGTTCCGTGGATCCGGAAGCGTGAAGACTGAAAAATAAAATTTCTGAGGAGATATCTGATGCGGTTGGGAATGCATACCTACAGTCTGTATCACCATGGCGTGGCTGAAGACTGGGCCGGGTTCAAGCTGCCCTGGGAACGGCAGATGACCCTTTTTGAGATGATGGAATATATTCAGACCCTGGGGCTGGAGGGACTTCATCTGGATGCCAGGGCCCTGGACCGCCTGGATCCGGAGTACCTGAACCGGGTGCGGCAGTATGCCCTGGGCAGGGATCTTTATCTGGAATTCAATTTTGCCCTGAAAAGCGGGCATTATGATTCTTCGGTCCAGTTCGATATTGCCGATGGCGTGCAGATTGCCCAGTTGATCGGGGCGGATGTCGCCAAGATCGGCATGAACCTGAAACGGCCCCGGCCGGTGGCTGCCGGTAAATTTCACCCAGAGGTCATGGCCCAGCTGGAAACCGTGGTGAAAAAAGTTATGGCCTGCATCGACCTGGTGGAAAAAACCGGCGTGAAGCTGGCCCTGGAAAATCACACCGATTCTTTTTCCGAGGAGGTTTTGTGGGTGCTGGACCGCATCGACCATCCCCTGGTGGGGGCGTGCATTGAAACGGTCAACGGCATCCATGTCACGGAAGACCCCATCACGGCAGTAAAAAACCTGGCCCCCCGGGCATTCACGAACCATTTCAGGGACAACCGGATCGTGATCATGCCCTGGGGGCTCAAGTTTACCGGTGCGGCTGTGGGCGAAGGGGATCTGGACATGAAGAAGGCTTATGAGCTGATCCGTAACAACCCGAATATGAACCGCATTAACATTGAGCTGGATCTTGACTGTCCCCTGGACAGTATGACGGCGGCCATGGCAACCGAGCGGGCTGCGCTGGAAACAAGTGTGGCCTACTGCCGGAATGTTCTGGGGATCTGCTGACGCTCAAACGCGGCCGCCGGATCCTGACTGAAAAGTCCGTAAATTTGGCAGATTCCTGCTTGACACCGCTGCCTGGAAATGATATTAACCCAGTCTGTCTTGCATCGGGGCGTAGCGCAGCCTGGTAGCGCACTTGTCTGGGGGACAAGTGGTCGCGTGTTCAAATCACGCCGTCCCGACCATCGAAAATAAAGGCCTCCGGCGGTTCTGCCGGGGGCCTTTTTGTCTGGTAACGACGGGACTGGTTGCCATGCCAGAGCTGACCGGCGGTCATTACTTTCTGTCTCTGAGTAAATCACGTATTTCCGTGAGCAGCACTTCCTGGGCCGGGGGCGCCGGTGCAGCCTTGGGTTCCTCTTCTTTTCGTTTAAGCGAGTTGATTGCCTTAATTCCCATAAAAATAGCAAATGCAATGATCACAAAATCAATAAGCGTCTGAATAAATTTTCCATAACCGATGACCACAGCCGGGTTATCTCCAGCAGCCGCCTTGATCGTCACCGCCAGATTGGAAAAATCGACCCCGCCTAAAAGGACGCCGATGGGAGGCATGATCACGTCTCCCACAAAGGATGTAACGATCTTGCCAAAAGCGGCGCCGATAATGATGCCTACCGCCATGTCGACCACATTCCCTTTTGCGGCAAATTCCTTGAACTCTTTTATCATGCTCATGTCAGGCTCCTTATTTCTGAATCTTTAAAGATGCAGGTTTTTAGTCATGACCCCTATAAGGCCAACAATGCCGTGTCTGCTCCTGTAAATTCTATAAGCCTGCAAAAAGATTAAATCAAGAAGTATTTCCTAGACATCAGTAGCGTGTACCTCCGGACTTCAAAAAGGTCCGGCGCCCCTGCCGAACCGGCCAGACACCATATATATCCGGGAAGGTTCCCTGCGGGCCATCATCCTAAAACCAAACAGAATATAGTGATTTTGCGGCAATGAAAAATCCTGAAAACAG